>DASPRL010000049.1 GCA_035624475.1 Terriglobales bacterium | reverse complement strand
GTACCCCTGGCCGGGCAACGTGCGCGAACTCCGCAACCTGCTGGAGCGCGCGGTGGTCTTCGGAGCGGGCGGGGAGATCCGGGCGGAGGAGCTGCCGGCCCAGGTGCGGCAAGGGGCAGTCCGCGGCGGCGAGGCCAGGATGTCGCTGGAGGAAGTGGAGCGCGGCTACATCGCCGAGGTGCTCGACCACTGCCGCGGCAAGAAGGGCCGCGCGGCCCAGATCCTGGGCATCAGCCGCAAGACCCTGCTGGAGAAGAGGAAGAAGTACCACCTCTAGACATCAGACGCCAGACCTCAGACGTAAGCCAGCACTCGGCATTCAGCCAAGCAGGAACACCCGGGCCGACGACCGAGGACAGAAGGCCGACGGCCCCAGGCCAACGACCAACGGCTAACCACGAAGGGCTGCTGTTGTCACTTCCGGTACGCGCGGTTGCGGGCGGGGCAAAGGGAGTTAGAGTAGGGCCATGCGAGCAGTGCGAATTTCCTTCCTGGCTGTATCCGTGATGGTCCTAGGCATGTTGCCAACCATGAACGCGCAGGTGCGCGCCCAAGAAGCCCCGGCCGCGACGGCGGCGGCCACCGCGCCGCAAGTCCCGCCGGAGGTCACCCAGATCGTGGCCAAGCAGTTCGGGGGCTGCTTCCAGATCGCCACCGAGCGTTCCCCCATCAAGGTGCAGTACCTGCACCCGGTGGTGGAGCCCTGGTTGACGCACTTCGTCACCGACCTGGACGGCGACGGGGTGGAAGACCTGGTGGTGGTGGCGCGCTGCAACGATCCGCTGATCGGCGCGGCCGACTACGACTACACCGTAGTGGACCCCTATTTTGCCTCCAACGGTTACGGCAACCCGCGCATCACCGCGCAGTTCTCCAGCGGCGACCCGGGGCGCAACAACCTGGTGCTGGTCATCCTGGGAAGCGGGCCGGAAGGGTGGAAGGCGGAGAAGCCCAAGGCCAAGTGGGTGTTCATCAACCTGCCCTTCGACCACATCGCCTCCAGCCACGTCATCCTGGGGAAGAAGAAGAAGGAACGGAAGCTGGCGGCCGTGGGCCTGGAGGAGAACGAGGACGGCGGGGCCTCGGTGGTCTTCTGGGACGGCAAGCACTGGCGCTGGCAGGACGTGACCGGACACTGACCGCGTCGGGTGATCGGATGATTCTGGGGCGCGGCTGAAGCCGCGCCCCTTGTGTCTGCGACCTCCCTGGAAACCTCGAAACCTGCTCCTCCTCACTGCGCCGGGCTGGGCCTGCGGCTATAATTCCCGGCATGAAACTCGAGGAAAAGCTGGCAGAACTGAAGAAGCGGGACGGGCTGGCGGAGGCCGGCGGCGGGGCCGAGCGCCGCGAGCGCCAGCACAAGGAAGGCAAGATGTCGGCGCGGGAGCGCATCGAGTTCCTGCTCGACGAGGGCACCTTCGAGGAGACCGACAAGCTGGTCACCCACCGCTGCACCGACTTCGGCATGCAGGAGCAGAAGGTCTACGGCGACGGCTTCGTCACCGGCTACGGCCGCGTCGAGGGCCGGCTGGTCTTCGTCTTCGCCCAGGACTTCACCGTCTTCGGAGGCTCCCTGTCGGAGGCCAACGCCGCCAAGATCTGCAAGGTCATGGACCTGGCCATGCGCGTGGGCGCGCCCGTCATCGGCCTGAACGATTCCGGCGGCGCGCGCATCCAGGAAGGGGTGATGTCGCTGGCCGGCTACGCCGACATCTTCCTGCGCAACACCCTGGCCAGCGGCGTGGTGCCGCAGATCTCCGCCATCCTGGGACCGTGCGCCGGCGGCGCCGTCTACTCGCCCGCGATCACCGACTTCATCCTCATGGTGGACAAGACCTCGTACATGTTCATCACCGGGCCGGACGTGATCAAGGCGGTCACTCACGAGGAGGTCACCAAGGAGCAGTTGGGCGGGGCGGGGCCGCACAACGAGGTCTCCGGGGTGGCCCACTTCCGCGCCCACGACGACGCCGAGTGCCTCTCCATGATCCGCGAGCTGCTCAGCTTCATGCCCTCCAACAACCTGGAGGACCCGCCGCGCAAGCCCGCCACCGATCCCGCCGACCGCGCCGACGAGTCGCTGGACACGGTGGTGCCGGCGGAGTCCAACCAGCCCTACGACATCAAGGACGTGGTCCACGCGGTGGTGGACGACGGGTACTTCTTCGAGGTGCAGGAGCACTACGCCAAGAACATCGTGGTGGGCTTCGCCCGGCTGAACGGGCGCCCGGTGGGCATCGTGGCCAACCAGCCCGCCTACCTGGCGGGGGTGCTCGACATCGCCTCTTCCATCAAGGGGGCGCGCTTCGTGCGCTTCTGCGATTGCTTCAACATCCGGCTCATCACCTTCGAAGACGTGCCCGGCTTCCTGCCGGGAGTGCAGCAGGAGCACGGCGGGATCATCGCGCATGGGGCCAAGCTGCTCTACGCCTTCGCCGAAGCCACCGTGCCCAAGCTCACGGTGATCACGCGCAAGGCCTACGGCGGGGCGTATTGCGTGATGGCGTCGAAGCACATCCGCGCCGACGTGAACTACGCCTGGCCCACGGCGGAGATCGCGGTGATGGGGCCGCAGGGGGCGGTGGACATCGTCTACAAGCGCGACCTGGCCAAGGCCGCGGACAAGGACAAGGACAAGATGCGCAGCGACAAGATCGAGGAGTTCCGCGAGCGCTTCGCCAATCCCTACGTGGCGGCGGAGCGCGGCTACGTGGACGCGGTCATCCGGCCGCGCGAGACGCGCCCGCGCCTCATCCGCGCCCTGGAGATGCTCGACACCAAGCGCGACAAGAACCCGGCCCGGAAGCACGGGAATATTCCTTTGTAGACGTCAGACGTCGGACCTCAGACGTCAGATGCTGGGTGGTGACTGAGTACGAAAGGGAAA
>DASPRL010000048.1 GCA_035624475.1 Terriglobales bacterium | reverse complement strand
CCCGACTGAGGTCTGGCGTCTGAGGTCTGACGTCTAGAGATCCAACTCCCGCTCCGCCTGCCGCAGCCGCCGGCTCTCCGCCAGCAGGCCCATGCTGTGGGTGAGGTTCTGCAGGGTGACGATGCCCACCAGCCGCCCCTGCTCCACCACCGGCACGATGGTCAGCCCCTGGCTGGTGATGCGGCGGAAGATGGAGGCCAGGGATTCGCCGCGGGCGGCCACGTCGAAGACCCGGGTCATCACCGACTGCACGTAGGCGTTGCCGTCGGCGCGCAGCGCGTCCACGATCCGGTGGCGGGAGACGATGCCCACCATGTCGCTGCCCCGCACCACCGGGAAGTCGTCCTGCAGGGTGTGGACGGCCTTGGCCAGCGCATCTTCCAGGGTGTCGGCGGGGGAGAGAGTGGAGAAGTCGGTGAGCATCACGTCTTCCAGGCGCACGTTCTGCAGCACGGAGTGGAAGATGAGGGTGCGCTCCTCCAGTTGCGCCGCCATGGAGAGGAAGACGCCCGTCATCACCAGCCACATCCCGGAGGTGCGGTCGCGGGCGAGCAGCAGGAAGCCGCCCAGCATGAGCAGCATGGCGGCGATCTGGCCGACGAAGACGGCGCGGCGGGTGGCGCGCGCGAATTCCAGGCGGCGCGCCAGCAGCGCCCGCAGCACGTGCCCGGCGTCCAGGGGATAGGCGGGCAGCAGGTTCAGCAGCCCCACGCCCAGGTTGGCCCACACCAGGGCACGCAGCAGGTTGCTGGAGGTCAGGAAGGGCCGTTCCCACAGCCGGATCTCGGGCGCCACCGCCAGGATCATGACCGCGGCGAAGCCGCCGGCGGCCAGGCTGAGCAAGGGTCCGGCCAGGGCGATGCGGATCTCGCGGCTGCGCCAGCCCAGCAGGCCCAGGCGGGTGGAGGCTGCCGGCGCCGCGGGGCGCCCGGGAGAGAGGGCGGAGCCGTCGGTGATGGCGATGCCCCCAAGGGGCAGCAGCAGGATGGCGTCGATGGCCACGCCCGCCTGCAGCGCGGCCAGGGCGTGTCCCAATTCGTGCAGCATGACCGCAGCGAAGACGATGCCCACCAGCGCCAGGCCGCGGCCGCCGCCGGCCAGGCCCTGGTCCGGCCACTCCGTCACCCAGATGAAGGCCAGCAGGATCAGGAAGGTGACGTGGATGCGAAGCTCCACGCCAAAGATCCGCCCGGCGGAGATGGACCAGGTCTTCATGGAAAGCGGCAGTCTGGTTCCGAAGCGATCGCCATCATTGTATACATTAGAGGCTCCGAGTCTCAGCTTTTAGCCTCACGCTCGAACCATGCGGGTGATCGCGGGCAAATACCGGCACCGGGCGCTGCGCGCGCCGCGCGGGCTGGAGGTGCGTCCCACCTCCGACCGGCTGCGGGAGACGCTGTTCAACGTGCTGGCGGCGGGCCGGCCGGAAGTGCTGGCCGGCTCGGTGTGGATCGACGCTTTCGCGGGCACGGGCGCGGTGGGCATCGAGGCGCTCAGCCGCGGCGCGCGCCAGGTGTATTTCCTGGAGAGCGCCAAGGCGGCCGCGGCCGCCATCCGCGCCAACCTGAAGGCGCTGGGGATCGCGCAGGGAGCGGAGATCGTGGAGCGCGAAGCGGCAGCCGGACTCGAGCGGCTGGAGGCCGCAGGTGTGGAGTGCGGCTTCTTCTTCCTCGATCCTCCCTACCGCATGGAGGCGGCGTACCACGAGACCCTGGAGCGACTGGCGAAGTCGAAGCTGCTGAAAACAACCAGCGTAGTGGTGGCGGAACACGACCAGCATTTCGATCCGGGAGATGGATTCGGCAGGCTCAGCCGCTATCGCAAGCTGGAGCAGGGCGACGCGGTGCTGAGCTTCTACAAGCTAGTTCCCGGTTCCCAGTAGCCGGTTCCCAGTTACATCAGAAGCTCGGTGGTGCGGCGGACGATGGGATGCTGCATCTCGGCCAGGTCGTTCTTCACCAGGTTGAGCCCGTAGACGCAGCTCTCGAACTCGGCGGCCAGGCGTGCGAACAGCGGCGCCACCTTGGCGTACTCGAAGTGCTCGAACTTGGAGACGATGTAGTAGCTCTCCTTGCCCGCCTTCATGAAGTCCACGAAGCCTTCCAGGCGGTGCCGGCGCAGGCGCCAGTGCTGGATGCTCTCTGGGAACATGCCGGTGAAGAAGAGGGTGAAGTCGCCGATGTGCTTGCGCACCTGGCGCTCGCGGTCGAAGGAGGGGGCGGGACCGTAGACGGGATCGGACTCCAGCAGCATGCAGCCCACGTCGTCCAGGGGCCGGCCGGCGGCGTCGCGGATCTTGTAGAGCTGCTCGGCCTCGCAGAATTCGGTGAGCACCGAGGCCACGTAGGCGCTGATCTGGGGATCGCGCAGGCCCAGCATCCCCGCGTAGTGGTGGCTCACCAACTCCTGGAACAACCGCTGCAGCGGATGGGATTCAGGAAGCATGGCCCTGTCCTCCCCGGCTGCGCGATTCTTTAGCGCAGGTCGGCGGGCAAAAGCAAGTGACGAAAGTGGGTCGGGCGCGCCCCGGTTGTGGTTTAATGCGCGCTTCACCCGGGAGGGAGAATGCTGGCCTACGTCTTCTGGCACTGGGCGGACTCGGCGGCGGCGGCCGGGCGCTACGAGGAGGCGCTGCGCGCCTTCCATCGCGCGCTGGGGACGCATCCCCCGGAGGGCTTCCGGGGCTCGGCGGCGCTGCGCGTGACGGGAGCGGGCTGGCTGCCGCAGGGGCTCGGCTATGAGGACTGGTACCTGATCGACGACTTTGCTGCCCTGGGCACGCTGAACGAGGCTGCGGTCTCGGGCGCGCGCCAGGCTCCGCACGACCAGGTGGCACAACTGGCCCGCGGCGGCACCGCCGGCGTGTACCGGCTGGTGGCGGGGCGTCCCGAGTTCAAGGCGGCGCGCTGGGCGACGTGGCTCTCCAAGCCGCGGGGCACCAGCTATCCGTCGTTCTACGACGAGTTGCGGCCCTGGCCGGAGCGGCCCGAAACCACGCTGTGGCAGCGGCAACTCACCCTGGGTCCCACCACCGAGTTCTGCCTGCAGAGCCGGGAGCGGGTCGAGCTCCCGCAGCCCTTCGGGGCGGCGGCGGTGGAACTCACCTCCCTGTGGAGCGAGCTGCTCTCCAGATAGGCTCATCCAGGGAACCGGGTCATCGGGTCATTGCAAGACAAGGAGAAAGACATGACGCGACAAAGACAGCGTTGGGTGGGAATGCTGACGGTGGTTCTGGCGCTGGCGGCAGTCGCTCCGGCGCAGGAGAAAACCAAGCCGGCGGCCGAGCCGGTGACGGTGATCCGCGCGGGCACCCTGATCGACGGGGTCAGCGACCAGCCGCGCCACGATGTGGCCATCTACATCCGCGGCAACCGCATCGAGAGCGTGGGCGAGTACAGCGACCAGTACATCCCCAAGGACGCGCGCATCCTCGATCTCTCGCGCGCCACCGTGCTGCCCGGCCTCATCGACGCCCACACCCACATCTTCCTGCAGGGCGAGAACCCGGCCGTGGCCAGCTATGACGACCAGTTGCTGAAGTTCCCGCTCTCCTACCGGGCGGTGCGGGCGGCGCTGGCGGCGCGGCGCGCCCTGGAGCAGGGCTTCACCACCCTGCGCGACCTGGAGACCGAGGGCGCCGGCTACGGCGACATCGGCATCAAGCGGGCGGTGAACGAGGGCCTGATCCCCGGGCCGCGGCTGTTCGTGGTGACCCGCGCCATCTCCACCACCGGCGGCTACCCGCTGGAGGGCTACGCTCCCGAGATCGAGTCCTCCATGCCCAAGGGCGTGCAGATCGTGGACGGCCCGGTGGAGGCGCGCAAGGCGGCGCGCGAGCAGCTCGACAACGGCGCCGACTGGATCAAGGTGTACATGACCCACCGCTCCTGGGCCCAGAATGGCAAGCTGGTCTCGCAGCCCACTCTCACGGTGGAGGAGCTGCAGGCCATCGTGGACGAGGCCCACGGCTGGGGCAAGAAGGTGGCCTGCCACGCCTACAACGGCATCGGCCTGCAGCGGGCGCTGGACGGCGGCTGCGACTCCATCGAGCACGGGCTGGAGCTGAGCGACGAGAACATCGCCCAGATGAAGCGCCAGGGCACCTGGTACTGCCCCACCCTCTCGGTCTACTACTACGACACCTCGGCCTCGGGAACGCCCGAGGCGGAGCGCGACCGCCTGCGCGTCGAGCTGCACAAGCTCTCGTTCCAGAAGGCCATGCAGGCGGGACTGAAGATCGCCTATGGCACCGACGACGGCGGCTTCGCCTGGTCGGAGCCGGAGGCGCAGGAGTTCGGGCGCATGGTGGACTTGGGCATGCCGCCCATGCAGGCCATCCGTACCGCCACCGTCAACGCCGCCGAGCTGCTCGACCGGAAGGGCAAGCTGGGAGTGATCGCGCCCGGCGCCTACGCCGACATCATCGCGGTCGAGGGCGACCCGCTCCAGGACATCCGCGTGCTCGAGCACGTGGACTTCGTCATGAAGGACGGGAAGGTGTTCAAGCCTTCGGCTGCGACCCGGTCCCTTGGGGCTGCTTCTGGCGAAAAGTAGAGCCGCCTGGGAAAGACCAGGCCAGGCAGGGATTCGGTACCCTTCCTGGCCTGCTCTTATTTGCCGGCCACCGGGGCCAGGAACGAAACCACGGTGGCGTTGACCACGAAGCCTCCGGCGCGCTTGGAGCGCAGCATCCCGCTGTAGCGGTAGGGACCGGCGGCGAAGGCGCTGCGGTCGAGCTCCAGCACGACCACTTCCCCGCGGGCGCCCTGCATGCTGACCACGTCGGGCGAGGCGTTCTGGATGATGACCAGCACCTTGCCGGGAGCGGGAAGGTTGGCCTTGGGCGCCATGCGCCGCAGGTCCTCGAGGTTGAGCAGATCGGAGGGAGGCGCCGCCCCCGACCAAGCCGACTCCGGCAGCCGGTCGGGGCCGGAGATGACCACGTGGAAGGCGGTGGTCTCGCCCTTCTCCAGGTGCAAGCGGTCGGCGTTCATGTCGAGCTGGAGCACGCTGACCGGCAGGGTGGCGGTGGCCGCGCCCTCCTCGCAAACCACGTCGCTGGCGCCGGGCGGCAGATCGCTGGGAACGCGGAAGTACACCGCTCCCGGCGACTCGGCCAGGATCTCCGCCGGCTTGCCCCCCACCGAGACACGGGTGGGGAAGGTGCTGCCGGTGAAGGGCCCGGAGATGGCCTGGGTGGTGCCCGGCTGGTAGACCGGGTTGGTGTGGAAGTCCTGAGGATGGATGGTCTCCGCGGGATGGCGCAGCGCGCCGGTGGCGGTCGGAACGCGCTCGGTGACCGCAGGCGAGTCGCCGGAAGCGAGGCTCACCTCCAGGTTCCCGCCGGCGGGTACGTTCCCGGTGGCACAACTGGAGCCGTCGGTGGCTGGGCCATCGCCGATGCGCAGCTTCAATTCTTCCAGCAAGGGCCTGCCGTCGTCGCCGCGGCGGACGGGCACGGTCATCTCCACCACGCGCAGCGCGGGCACGCCGTGGAAGTTCTTGGGATCCTCGACCACGCGTCCGGAGCAGCGTTCTCCGGGACGGCAGTCGTTGGGCACCACGACGCCCACCAAGGTGGCGGTACCGGGGCGGGAATTCGGCGGCCGCTCCGAGGTCTGCTGGGGATGCTGCTGGATCCACTCCCGGACGTCGTCGGGATACGCGGTGCTGGGATCGGCCATGCGAGCCTGGTCGTAACAATTCTTGGTGCACTGGTAGTAGGCGTCGCGGGCGCGGGCGGCGGCCTGCAGTTCCTGGTTGGCATTGGCGCGGGCCTGGGAGGCGGTGGCCTGCTGGCGCGCCACTTCGGCGGTCAGGCGGTTGACCTGGGCCTGGTACTTGGCGACGTCCTCCTGGGCGCTGCGTTGGGAGGTCTGGGCGTCGTGGTAACTCTCGCCGAAGATGTTGGGGTTGACGCCGTGCGCCTTGGCGTAGCTCTGGTAGCGCTCCATGGAGGCGTTGGCGGCCTGCAGGCGGGCTTGGGCAGCGGCCAGGTTCTGCTGCGCCTGCGAGAGGTCGCGCTGGGCCTGGGCCAGGTACTGCTCCAGGGCGCGGGCGTTGGCGTCGAGGGAGTCGGCGAGGCGCTGCTCATCCTGCCAGGCCAGCCACAGGGAGTGGCAGCGGCGCTCGCAGATCTCCTCGGTGATGTTGCGATGGACGGGCGGTTGGGTCTCGCCGCCAGTGCCGCCTTCGGTGATGGAAGGCTGCTGCTCGCCCGCCGGGCAGCCGCAGGAGGCCAGCACGTCGTAGTGGGTGCTGGCCAGGGAGTAGGGAATGACCACCGTCGTCCCGTCCACGTAAGGCCGGCCGGGGGCGAGGTCGCCGACCCCGATCACGGTGAACGCTCCCATACGCTCGGGAGCAGCCCGGTTGCTGGGCCACTGGCAGTGACAGTCGCCGGAGGCGCGGAAGTAGAGGGTCTTGTGGCCGTGCTCGCCGGCGCGCAGCTCGAAGGTCACCTGGATGGGGCCGCAGTCGGGATCGTCCCAGGTGCGCTCCACCGTGGTCGTGGGTGTCTCGGTCAAGTTGTTGTAGAGGGCCTTGGCCAGCTCGGTGGCGGCCTTGCGGTGGATGTAGGGCTCGGCGGGGTTGCCGGCGGCGGGATGGTGCTCCTGGATATGCTCACCGGCGTGTTCCACGGCAGCGCTGGTGGCCTGATCCACGGCCACCTCGCCCAGCTTCTGCACCAGGTCATCGACCGAGTCGGACTGCAGGTAGGCGCTGACCACGTCCATCAGCACGCCCACGTACTTCACGCCGTACACCTCTTCCAGGATGTCCTTGGCGATGCTCATGGTCTGGGCCAGGGCCCGGATGGCGGCAGCCTGGACGCCGACCCAGGTGACCGCGACCTTGGCCTTGCGCAGGGCCGAGTTGGCGCAGTCGGGCTGGGTCTGGCCGATGAGAGTGACGTTGGGAGCGCTGCTGTCGGTGGGCATCTGCGCCCACATCTGGTTCACCGACTCGTCCAGGCTGACGCGGAACTCCACCCGGTCGGTGGGAGGGGGAGGCGGCTGGGGATGAGGCGGCCGGCTGAAGCTGATCTGGGTGGTGAACAGCAGGGCCAGCAGCACGGCGGGTGCGGTCACCCGGCGCAATCTGGGGCTGGCAAACATAGGCGCCTCCTGGCCGGCGCGGCGCGCCGGAGCAAGTCGTACCTAAGTAGGGGGTTCGGCTATGTTACCCGGCGGGGACAAAAAGGCAATGGGAATCTCGTCTCCGGGGTGCAGGCGGGCGCTTGACTTCGGCCAAGAGCGGGAGATAATGCTCCCCCAACGGCGAGGGGCATATGAGCCTCCTGCACTTCTGCGACGAGATGCCGGCATCGGTGAAGCCCACGGCCAGCGTGGCCGAGACCATCCGCCTCATGCTGGAGCGGAGGGTGGGCGCGGTGGCGGTGGTGGACGAAGAACACAAGGTGGCGGGCATCTTCACCGAGCGCGATGTGCTGCGCAAGCTGGCGCTCAGCGGCCGCGACCCCGAGCGCATCCCCGTGCACCAGCTCATGACCACCCCGGTGGAGATGGCCACCCCGGAGATGAGCCCGCGCGAGGCCCTGGAGGTCATGGTGGACCGCCACTACCGCCACTTGCCCATCGTGGACAACGACGGCCACCTGCTGGGCATGCTCTCCATCCGCAACCTGCTGCAGGCCGAGATCGACGAATTGCGCCAGGAGATGGATTCCCTGGAGCACTACGTCTCCAACGACGGGCCCGGCGGCTGAGCCGGCTCCTCGCTGCGCCCTCCTCCCTTTATGCTGGCGTCATCCTGAGGCCCTTCAGGGCCGAAGGATCTCGCGTGCCGTCAAGGCAGCGGTGGCCCGCGCCAGATCCTTCGCGGCGGAAGCCGCTCAGGATGACGCCGTCGATATGACGGACGGAAGCCTCAGGACTCAAGTTCTGCGGAAGTCGAGGCAGACGCAGCGACGCGCTGCGCGTCCGGCTGCGTCGCGGCGGAAAGCGCCATGAGGCGGCGCATGGCCAGGATGCCCAGCGCGGGTCCCAGGGCCAGGCTGGCCGCGGCCCAGCGCCAGCCGGAGCTTGCGGCCAGCGCCGCCGTGAGGCGCAGCGAGACCGTGGTCAGCAGGAAGCCCAGCGCCACCTGGGTGGTGAGCGCCGTCCCCACATACGACCAGTTCGAGACCTCGCTGATGATGGCGGAGAACTGGGCCGAGTCGGCCACCACCGCGATCCCCCACACCAGCGCCACCGCCAGCAGCAGCAGGAAGTGCTGGAAGACGGCGGCGGCCAGCAGGCAGCAGGCCCCGCTCACGGCCATGGCCACGATGGTGACGCGGGCGCGGCGGCAGAGATGCGCGTGCCCCTCGTAGGGCTCGCCGGCGCGGCCGTCGCTGGCGCGGCCCGCCCACACGCAGCCCACGGCCCCGATGGCGATAGCGCAGAAAGCCCCCATCTCCACCAGGCTGCGCGGATAGGAACTTCCGGCGGCGGCCAGCAGCACCGCGATCCATCCCCACATGGAGTAGAGCTCCCACATGTGTCCCAGGTAGCCCAGGTTGGCCAGGCGCAGGCGGCGGTTGCGGAAGGTCTCCCCGATCTGGGTGAAGCGGAAGGGCGGATTGCTCGTGGCGTACGGCCCTTCGTGCACCCCGAAGGCGACCAGGGCGGCGGCCGCGAGCGCCAACGCGGAGCTGGAGAGCACCACCGCGCGCCAGTCGAGTTCGCCCAGGGCGCGCACGCCGTGGGGCAGGGCCGAGCCCACGGTGAGCGCCCCGATGAGCACGCCCAAGGCGAGGCCGCGTCCCTGGCGGAACCACCCTGCCACCAGCTTCATGCCGGTGGGATAGACGCCGGCAAGGAAGGCCCCGGTGAGAAAGCGCAAGGCGATGGCGGCAGCCACGTGGCGTCCGGCGACCGCGGCGAAGGCGGCGTTGGCGGCGGCCGCGGCCACGCTGCAAAGAGCGAAGACGCGGGTGGGCGCGAAGACGTCGGAGAGATTGAAGACGGCGATGACCAGGGCGCCGGCTACGAAGCCCAGCTGCACCGCGATGGTCAGCCAGGAGGTGACGTCCAGCCCCGCGTGCCACTGGCGGGCGAGCTGCGGCAGCACCGCCGTCCCGGTGAACCACAGCGACATGGCTAGCAGCTCGGCGGTGGCCAGGCAGAGCAGCACGCGGCGTTGGGGATGGGCCGACACAAAGGCGAGATTGTAGCGCACCGCCGGATGGCGCGCCTTCCCCGTGGGGCCGCGGCACGCTGCTATAATCGGAGGCCGGAATCATGAAAAAGCCAGAAAACATGCGGGTGCGGTCCACCACGGTGCTCTCGGTGCGGCGCGACGGCAAGGTGGTGATGGCGGGCGACGGCCAGGTCACCCTGGGCGAAGGCGTGGTCAAGCACAGCGCGCGCAGGATCCGCCGCCTCTACGGCGACAAGATCCTGGCCGGCTTTGCGGGCTCGACCGCCGACGCCTTCGCCCTGTTCGCGCGCTTCGAGG
>DASPRL010000047.1 GCA_035624475.1 Terriglobales bacterium | reverse complement strand
AGGTGGGTGCCGCCCTTCAGGTCCAGACCCAGGTGGATGCGCTGCTGCAGGGCGTCGAGCAGGCCCTGCCGGCTCCACTGCTGCGGCCATCCCAGGATGCCGTAGACGAAGGCCAGCAGCACCGCCAGGATCAGGATCGCTCGGGCCCACAGGTTCTTTTTCATGATCGCGTTCCGCCCGCGGCTTCCGCCGTCAGGACTTGCTCTCCTCCGGAGGATTGACGGAGACCACCGCCGATTTCACCACTTCCAGCCGCAGGTTGTCCGGGGGGACGCGCAGGTGCACGCAGTCGTCGCGCAGCGCGATGACGGTTCCCCGCACCCCGCCGCTGGTCACCACCCGGTCGCCGGTCTTGAGCGCCTCCAGCATCTGCTGCCACTTCTTCTGCTTGCGCTGCTGCGGCAGGATCAGCAGGAAATAGAAGATGACGAAGATCAGCACCAGGGGCAGCAGCGCCACCAGGCTCGAGCCCCCGGCCTGCAGCCACGCTGCCGATCCCACGTCCGAACTGATCCAAGAATGCAAGGTGTTTGTTGGGCGCCCGTCTCGCGGACGGTGACCGTCTCATTTCCGGGCGCGCGGGGATGCCTGAATTTGCCTGCGGGATGCTGCTGTGAACCGCTTCTGGCCCGGGGCCTTCCCTGTCTCCCGTTTCTATGGGAATCCCAGGGTACTCCGGGCTCTCCGGCGCACTTCCAGCCTACGAAGCGCTGGACTGCGGGGAGCGGACACCGGAAGGGAATCCTGCGAAATCCCCAAGTTCAATAGAATGCCGTACCGCCCGCATGGTGTCAAGGTAATACGCCAGGTTGTGCAGGCTGTTGAGAAGCCCCGCCAGGGCCTCGTTCGAGGCATACAGGTGGCGCAGGTAGGCGCGCGAGTAGCGCGCGCACACCCGGCAGCCGCAGCGCGGGTCCAGCGGGCCGTCGTCCTGGGCGTAGCGCGCCTGCTTGATCGAGATCCGCCCCTCCGAGGTGTACAGCAGGCCGTGGCGCGCCGCCCGCGTGGGCAGCACGCAGTCCATCATGTCCACGCCCAGGCGCGCGTACGCCACGATCTCTTCCGGCGTGCCCACGCCCATGAGATAGCGCGGCTGGTCCGCGGGCAGATGCTCGAGCGTGGCCGCGACCATTTCCTGGGTGAGATGACGCGGCTCGCCCACGCTCAGCCCGCCGATGGCGTAGCCGTCGAAGCCCCGCTCGACCGTGCGCTGCGCCGATTCCCGCCGCAATTCCGCGTGCATCCCTCCCTGCACGATGCCGAACAACAACTGCCTTCCTGCTGACGTCTGACGTCCGACGTCTGACGTCTGACCCCAGGGAACCTCGCCGCAGTGCTCCTCGAAGTACCGTTTGCACCGCCCCGCCCAGCGCAGCGTCAGCTCCATCGACTCGCGCGCGCGCTTCTCGTCCGCGGGATGCTCGGTGCACTCGTCGAAGGCCATGATCACGTCCGCGCCCAGCGCGATCTGCGCCCCGGTCGCGCTCTCCGGGGTGAAAAAATGCGAAGACCCGTCCAGGTGGGAGCGGAACTCCACGCCCTCCTCGCTCACCTTGCGCAATGCGTTCAGGCTGAAGACCTGGAAGCCGCCGGAATCGGTGAGCAGCGCCCGCTCCCATCCCATGAAGCGGTGCAGCCCGCCCAGCCGGCGCACCGTCTCCGTCCCCGGCCGCAGGTAGAGGTGATAGGTGTTGGCCAGCACCAGCTCGGCGCCCAGCTCCTCCAGGGTCTCCTGGGGGACGCCTTTGACCGTGCCCGCCGTGCCCACCGGCATGAACACGGGAGTGCGGACGGGTCCGTGGGCGGTGAGCAGCGTGCCCGCGCGCGCCGCCCCGCAGCGCGCCTCGATCTGGAACCACGCGGTCATCCTGACGGGATTCTATCAGCGCGGGCGCCGCCGCTCGGGCACGTGGGGCGGCCCTTCTTCGGCCAGGCGGCGCTCCGGCAGCACCTCGCGCAGCGCCCACTCGATGCGCTCCACCGCCTCGCCCACTTGCCGCACCGCCTGCTCGCTGGAAGGATGGCTCACGTTGTGGTAGGCGATCACCTGCAGCGAATTGCGGATGTGGTGGTTCATCTCCGCGATGGTCTCCATGTGGCGCAGGGTCTCGCGGTGGTGGCGGCGGGCGTCGGCCAGTACCTTGAACAGGAGCAGTCCGGCCAGCGCCGCCACCAGGGCGTCGGCCGCCAGCATGGTGCGGAAGGGCAGCACCTGGTCCACCACCAGCCAGTCCAGCCACTCGCCCAGGCTGAAGATCAGCAGGGCCGCGCCCGCCGCGATGATCCCGAACTCCATGCGCGAGGCGCGCAGCAGCCACGACTTCCGCGCCCGCACGGCGTCGGCGGCGCCGGGCAGAGGAGGCTCGGGCTGGGCGGCTCCGGCCATTCACGGGGAAGCATGGACGCGGGCACGCCCGGAGTCAAGGAATCGTGTGGGGGCGGATCTCCGATCCGCCCAAACCGCCCGGGCAAACTCCTAACTCCAAACTCCTAACTACTTCCCTTCCACCCGGGCCATGAACCGGGGCAGATGCACCATGGCGCGCGTGACCGTGCCCCGCCCGATCTCCTGCTTCTCGTCCCAGGCGCGCACCCGCATCACGTAGAACCTCCCGTCGAAGGACTCCAGCACGCCCTCCGCTTTCACCGTCGCCCCGATGCCGGTGGCGGCGCGGTGCTCCACGTGGATAGCGGTGCCCACGTTCATCTCCCCGGCCTCGTGAAAGGGTAGCAGCGCCTGGAAGCACGCCGTCTCCATCAGCCGGATCATGTCCGGGGTGGAGTAGATGGGCGGCAGCATGGGATGGTGGAACTGCAGGGTGTGCTTGAGTTGGACGACCTCTTCGACTTGCGCCTTGGTTCCCAGCGGCACCGGCTTGGCCATAGCCGCTCTTTTCTAAATGAACGGCGGCCAAAAAACAAACAGGCGCGGCCTCGGCCGCGCCCTTCCAGAAACTGGAAACGAGAAACTAGAAACTATTCTTCACGCCGCGCGCCGCGCCAGCCGTCCGCGCTCGATGCCGTCCAGCGCCTGCCACAGCGCCTGCGCGCACTCCTCCGTGGCCGCAAGCGCCCGCTCCGCCTGCTCGGGATGCTCGGCCACCAGCGCCTCGATCTCGTCGCGCCACACCTGGGCGTGGTAGATGTCGGCCATGGTGTGCAGGTCGAAGTAGGCGCAGGTCTTGCGGTCGGCCTCGTAGAATTCGCGCAGCCCCTTGGCCTTCTCCTTGGCCACCCGCGGCACCTGCGACTCGTAGGCGTAGAAGGCGGCCAGGGCCGCGACCACCGGCTCCTCCGCCGCCATCCGCCGGAAGGTGCGGATGAGCTGCTCGACCTCGGGCAGCGGCCGGCGGCCGCGCACCTGCTCGCGCTCCGCGCCCATGCCTTCGGCGAAGTCCAGCCACAGCTCCGCGTGCGAGCGCGTGTCGGGGGAGTCGATTCCCTCCTCGTCGCACAGGTTGTGCAGGACGCGCCGCCGCAGTTCGCCCTCCTCCAGGCGCGCGTGCAGCGCGCTCAGGTAGGTGGGGAAGGCGGCCACGTGGTAGTAGTAGTCGGCGGCGTACTCGCGCAGGTCGGCGGCGCTCAGCTCGCCCGCCGCCCACGCCTTATAGAAAGGATGGCAGAGCAGATCGTGCCGCGCGATGCGGGATTGGACCTCTTCCCAGAATCTCTGCAGGTTCATGGCGGTGCCCTCGTGGATTTTTTGAGACCCCACTCCTGTGCCAGCAGCATACACGATGCTCCGGCTCCGGCACCAACCCTGCTCTTCTTCTACTCCAGCGCCGCCGCCCGCGCTGTGACCCATGCCGCGCTTGTGGGTGACCCACGCCTCTCCCCGCGGTGACCCCGCCGGCTCGTGAGGGGGGCGGATCTTCGATCCGCTGGGAACAGTGTGGCACAGCCGCCCCGGCTGTGCCGGCCCGCAGGGCCGGTTGACAATAGCCCAGGACGCGGCGCGCGCAGCGCGCCAGTCCTGGGATAGCGTGGCAGAAGAAACCCGCGCGCGACCGACCCGCGAGCGCCAGCGAGCCGCGAAGGAGCGCGCCCGCCGCTAGCTCGTGCCCCCGCCTTCCTTGCACTGCTCCTGGGTCGCCTTCTGCACGAAGTCGCCCAGCTCTCCCTTGGCCTGCTTCTTCAGCAAATCCTCCAGCGCCGCCGAGGTCGCCTTGGGATCCTGCTTGAGGATGGCCTGGTAGGCCTTGAGCGCGCTGGTCACCCCGGCCAGGTTCACGGCGGCATCATCCTTGGCCTTCTCCGGGTGCTCGATGACGAACGCCCCCAGCGCCAGCGCGTAGTCGCCGAAGAGAGCGGCCTCGTACTTGGAGTGGGAGCCGATCAGTCCGCCCAAGGGCGCCGGACACAGCGAGACGTCGATGTCGGGCACGTCGCTGATCCACTTGAGGGCCCAGCGCACGTCCGCCTTCAGCGCCGGGTCCAGCGGGTTGGCCTCCACCTTGTGCGCCACCTGAACGAAGCGCGCGCGCTCCTCCGGCGTGGAGGGCCCGCGCTGCTGCTGCGCCGCCGCGGCCGCGCACATCACCATGAGCAACAGCCCGGCGGCGGGTTTCAACCATGCTCTCATCGTTCGCTCCCTGATTCCGCGCATCCTAGCCCCGCTGCTCACCGCGGTCAAGGTCACAAGTCCCTGTGATTGCTAGAATAGTGGCTCGGGTTGCGCCGGCCGACGGCCGAAGGCCGACGACCGATGGCTTCTCAATGGCCTTCACCGAACAATACGACGTCGTCGTCGTGGGCGCCGGGCATGCCGGCTGCGAAGCCGCGCTAGCCGCCGCCCGCCTGGGCCTGCGCACCGCCCTGTTCACCCTCAACACCGACCTGATCGCGCAGATGTCCTGCAACCCGGCCGTCGGCGGCATCGCCAAGGGCCACCTCGTGCGCGAGGTGGACGCCCTGGGCGGCGTGATGGGCGAGGTCACCGACGCCGTCGGCATCCAGTTCCGCCTGCTCAACACCTCGCGCGGCCCCGCCGTCTGGTCCCCGCGCGCGCAATGCGACAAGCAGGCCTACCGCCTCAAGATGCGCGAGGTCTTGGAATCGCAGGCGAACCTGCACGTGAAGCAGGCGGAAGTCTCGGACCTGATCGTGGAGCAGACGTCCGACGCCAGACCTCAGACGTCAGCAGCGGAAGGCGAACGACTAACGACCAACGACCAACGACGTGTTTGCCGAGGGATCAAGTTGCGGGATGGGAGGACCGTCCGCGCCGCCGCCGTCATCCTCACCACCGGAACCTTCTTGAACGGCCTCATCCACTGCGGCGAGCAGACCTATCCCGCCGGGCGCTCGGGCGAGCCCCCGGCGCAACTCCTGGGCGAAGCGCTCAAGCTCCTGGGCCTGCGCGGCTGCCGGTTGAAGACGGGCACGCCGCCGCGCCTCGACGGGCGCACCATCGACTGGGCAGCCTTCCAGGTGCAGCCCGGCGACCCCGACCCCACACCGTTCTCCTTCCGCACCCGCCGCGTCGCCCACCACGACTCCCAGGTGCCCTGCTACATCGCCTTCACCACCCCGGAGACCCGCCGCATCATCCAGGAGAACGTGCATCGTTCTCCGATGTATTCCGGGCAGATCCAGTCCATCGGCCCGCGCTACTGCCCCTCCATCGAAGACAAGATCGTCAAGTTCCCCCACCACGAGCAGCACCAGATCTTCCTCGAGCCCGAGGGCTTGCACACCCACGAGATCTACGTCAACGGCATGAGTACCTCGCTGCCCATCGAGGTGCAACTGGCGATGGTGCACTCCGTCCCCGGGTTGGAGCGCGCGGAGATGCTGCGCCCCGGTTACGCCATCGAGTACGACTCCATCGACCCCACCGAACTCGCGCGCACGCTCGAGACCAAGCAGATCGCCGGGCTCTACCTGGCCGGGCAGATCAACGGCACCTCCGGCTACGAGGAGGCCGCCTGCCAGGGAATCATGGCCGGGATCAACGCCGCGCTGGCGGTGAAGGGCGAGCCGCCGTTGGTGCTCGACCGCACCGAGGCCTACACCGCCATCCTCATCGACGATCTCATCAGCAAGGGCACCAACGAGCCCTACCGCATGTTCACCTCGCGCGCCGAGTTCCGCCTGCACCTGCGCTGCGACAACGCCGACCGCCGCCTCACCCCGCACGGCCGCCGCGTCGGCCTGATCCCGGACGCCGCCTGGCGCGACTACCTCGGCAAGCAGCAGCGCGCCGACTCCCTGCGCGCCTGGCTGGAATCCACCCGCGTCAGCTCCGACATGCTGGAGAAGATCGAGAACGTTTTGACTTGTCATCCTGAGCGGAGCGAGGCGCAGCCGGGCGCAGTCGAAGGACCGCTATCGCAAGCGCGAAGCTTCGGGAATGCCAACGGTCTGACCCTGGCGCAGCTCCTCAAGCGGCCGGAGGTCTCCATCGAGCACCTGGTTCCGCTGCTGCGCGCCGCGCTGCCGGGTTTCGCTGACCACTGGCCACTGGCCACTGACCACCTGTCCTCCCAGGTCCGCAACGAGCTGCGCGCCGTCGAGACCGAGATCAAGTACTCCGGCTACCTGGCCCAGCAGGAGCGCGCCATCGAGCGTCTGAAAAAGGCGGAGCAGCGCCCCATCCCCGGCTGGTTCGACTACGCCGCGGTCAGCGGCCTCTCCCGCGAAATGAAGGAGAAGCTGACGCGCGTCCGCCCCCAAACCCTGGCCCAGGCCTCGCGCATCCCCGGCGTCACTCCCGCCGCCGTCAGCCTCATCCACGTGTACATCGAGATCCAGTCTCGCCGCCGCGACCCCAGCGCGTCCCTCTCCGCAGACTGAGTCGTGTGGCCCAGCCGACTCGGCTGGGCCTCCTTCGTGTCCTTCGTGGTAAAGGGTTTTTCCGCGAAGATCCGCGTGGATCCGCGGCGAGGAAGTTCACCCGCGCTCGAAGGCGTGCTTCTTCTCCAGTTCCTCGAGCGCGAGCTGCAGCGCCGACTTCATGGCCTGGGCCTCGCCCAGCAGCTTCTCCGTGGCCGCCGCCTGCTCGCCTTGCAAGCGCAGCCAGCCTTCCTCCGCCAGCCCCCGCGTCAGCTCCAGCAGGTGTGCGGCGGAGGTGTCGACGAAGACCGCGTCGGCGGGATCGGCCATCCAGGCCCGCGCCCCGGCGCCACCGCGCGCCGCCGTCCAATAGACCTTCTGCAGGAGCATGCGGCGGACGGCCTCGTCCTCCGCCGGCTCGAAGAGGAGCTGCTGCCGCCGGAAGTCGTAGTGGCGGCTGGAGAGCGGCACCGGCTGCCGCTTCCCAGACTTCAGCATCTCCAGTTGGTGGGTGTCCAGGTCCTTGCGCACGGCGTTCACCGCCACCGGGCTCGCATGCTCGGGCACCAGCGAGGGCAGGGCTTCCTTGAGGGTCCGGGTCAGGTTCACCGAGACGTCGGCGTGCAACCCGCTGCCGTCGGCCAGCCACGCCCGCCCGTGCAGGATGGTCCAGTCGCTGCCCGCCTCCGACGCCCGCATGGGCCACTGCCATTCGAACCACAGCGGCAGCCCCGCCAGCGTCACGTAGATGCTCTCGTCGGCCATCTTCCCGCGTCCTGACCCGCGCCCGGGTGAGCTCTGATTCTATAGCGGACGGGCGCCACCGCAAGAATCCGGGCATGTCCGCCCGGCCATGGCCGGTCGCCGCTGGCCCTTCGTAGCATTGACTCCTTGGGGTGCCCCGGCTTAAATGTGCGCCACATTGCAACGCTCCTCTGCGTCGTCTGGTGCGGGGTACACCGCCGGCGCATTCGTCACCTGCAACCTCTTCAACCGGTAGGAACCCTCGCGCGTCGCGGCGCCGCTCCGCAGGATCGGTCCGCGAGACACCAGCTTGTGCCGGAGCCCGGTTCCTGGCCCCGGCCGGAGGAGACCTCAGTGAACAGCAAGCGACTTGGGCGCATTCCCCTTTTCCTGGCGGTCCTGGCGGCCCTGGTGGTCGCCCTCTCCGCCCAGAATTCCACCTTGAGCGAAGCCCCCGCCGGCTTCACCACCCCCACCGGCTGTCCCACCACCAATCTGCCCCCGGGCATCGGCGCCTGCTCCAATAACGGCCTCACCGACACCGCCACCTTTGCCGAAGACCAGGGCACCTTCGAGGAGCAGGACGACATCGCCCACGGCCTGGGGCCGGTGTACAACGACAAATCCTGCTCCAACTGCCACCAGAACCCGGTGACCGGCGGCATCAGCCAGATCACCGAGTTCCGCGCCGGCCATCGGGATTCCAGCGGGCACTTCGTCGCCGCCACCGTCAGCATCAACGACGGCCTCGACCGGATCGCCAACCGCTCCCTCATCAACGACCGCGCCATCTGCCCGCAGGCCGCCGAACGCAAGTCGGGGGCGGACAACATCACCACCTTCCGCACCTCGCTCAACGTCCTGGGCGACGGCTTCGTGGAAGCCATCGACAGCAACACCCTCTTCCAAATCGCGCAGCAGCAGGCCCGGCAGACGGGCGGGCGCATCGCCGGCGAGTTCATCCAGGTGCCGGTGCTGGAGGCCCCCGGGCAGGTGCGCGGCGGGCGCTTCGGCTGGAAGAACCAGATGTCCAGCCTGTTGTCCTTCTCCAGTGATGCCTACCTGAACGAAATGGGCATCACCAACCGCCTCAACCCGGTGGACTCCACCAACGTCTGCAAGACTACCAGTGATCCCGAGGACCAGACCGGCGCCGATGGTCTGGCCGACATCGACCGCTTCGCGGAGTTCATGCGGGCCACCAACGTGCCCCCGCGCGACACCGTCCTGGCGGCCACTCCCGACGCCCAGGCCGGCCAGCAGATCTTCCAGCAGATCGGCTGCGCTCTCTGCCACGTCACCGCCATCGCCACCGCGCCTGCGGGCACGGTCATCAACGGCGGCGCCTTCACCGTGCCCGCCGCGCTGGGCAACAAGGTCATCCATCCCTTCTCGGATTTCCTGTTGCACAACGTGGGCACCGGCGACGGCATCGTGCAGAACGGCCCCGCGGATACCGCCAACAAGATGCGCACCGCTCCCCTGTGGGGAGTGCGCACCCGCGACCGCCTGATGCACGATGGCGAGTCTCTCACCCGCAATGACGCCATCCTGCGCCACGGCGGCGAGGCCACCTTCGTCATCAACAACTACCGCAACCTGAGCACGGCGCAGAAGAACCAGCTCGTCACCTTCCTCAACAGTTTGTAAGGCCCGCGGCAACGCGGGAATCCTGGGGCCCGCCCGTTTACCCCACGGGCGGGCTTCATAAGAAGCGAGGGAGGATCGTGATGGGACGCCGGTGGCTCTTGCTTCTCTGCGCCGGCCTGCTGCTGGGCGCGACGGCCTGCAGCCGCCGGCCCGCCACCCCCGCCAAGGTGGAGGCCGCCATCCCGGCGCAGCCGGCAAGTGCACCCGCCGTGCCGCCTCCGGCGCCGCCGCTTGCCGCCCTGGCTCCGCCCACTCCTCAGGAAGTGCGCCAGACCCTGGCCCGCCTCTACGAGGGCAACCTGCTGCCGGAGAGCGCCGCCTCTCCCGCCTTCCTGCTGGGCGACTTCAACGGCGACGGCAGCCCTGACCTGGTGGTCCTTGCCCGCCCCGCTCCCGGCCGGCTCGCCCGACTCAACAGCGATCTGGCCAACTGGATCCTGGAAGACCCCCAGACCATCTTCGTTCCCGACCCGCGCCGGGGGGTGCAGCCGCTGCCGCCCAAGCCCAGGCCTGCGCGCGTGCGTCCCGGGGAGGCGCTGCTGGTGGTGGTGCACGGCGAGGGCGCCGCGGGCTGGCGCGACCCCCAGGCCCGCCAGACCTATCTGCTGTGCGATGCCGTCGGCCCCGCCCTGGCCCGCCAAGCCAAGGGAGATCTGGGCGCGCCCCGCCCCGGCGCTCCACCTCGGCCACGCCTGCTCGGCGACGTGATCCTGGAGCGGCTCGATGGCCGCCCTGGCTTCCTCTTCTGGACCGGCGGCCACTACGCGTGGCACCCGGAGTAAGGGCCGCCTGTGCCGCTCCGTGGGGGCGCCACTGGTGAGCCCGGAGCCTCAGCACTGGGAAGGCGCTTGCGACGAGGGACCCGAGTCCCCCGGGGACGGCACCCACGAGGCCGGCAGGGCCGATTGCAAATGGCGTAGGAAGGCGCACCCGGCGCAACCTCCGGAAAAGGCCCCGCATCTCCTGTCTCAGCGCCCGCTGACGGCCGACCAGAGCAGGGCGACCGAGGCTACCGTCGCCGTCACCACCACCATCCCCGCCGGCACCGCCAGCCACAGCCAGGCTCGCGGCAACGACAGGTGTTGCCCGTAGACCGCCCACACCGCTGCCGCCAGTTCCAGGCAGACCAGCGCCGCCACCAGCCGCATGATGGTGAAGGGCCGCTCGATCCTCTGCTTCTGTTCGTACTTCTTCAGGACCTGCGCCCGCCACCAGATCAGGTTGGGGCTGGGCAGGGCGGGCGGGTGCTCCTCCGCCATGCGCTTCATCAGCGAATCGAACTTGGGATCGTCACTCATGCCAGCCTGCTCTCCGCAGCAGTTCCTTGGCCTTCTCGCGCGCCCGGAAGACCATCACGCGCACGCTTTTTTCTTTGACTCCCAGGACCGCGCCGATCTCGCGGTGGCTGAGCTCTTCCACGTGCGCCAGCCACAGCACCGCGCGCTCCTGCGCGCTCAGCCGCTCCAGCACCGCGGCCATGTCCACGGGCAAGTTGGCCTCGGGATGAAAGCTCTCGGCGGCCGGGTTCTCCTCCCACCACTCCTGCTCGAGCTTGGCCTTGCGCCAGCGGTCGCGCAGGATGTTGGTGGCGGTGGTGTAGAGATAGTTGCGGGCGTGCGCCTCTTCCATCGCCGCAAGCCGGAGCATGCGGATGTAGGCCTCCTGCAGGACCTCGTCCGCGGTCGCGGGATCGCGGCTGAGCCGGCACAGGTAGCCGTGCAGCTTGCGTGACGTCCGCAGGTAGAAAGCCTCGAACTCTCCCTGGCTCATGCTCTCGGCTCTCGTCTCGGTCATGGCGAGTCGCTCGATGCTCGCAGCGAACGTCATCATTCCGACGGCTCCGTCTTGATCTTCTTGGCGATCCGGTAGCAGACCACGGCCGAAACCAGGAAGCCCATGCCCAGCATGGTGATTACCAGGCCGGCGCCCCAGATGAAATGGCTGACCTCCCGCGCCTGGATGGCGCTGATGCACAGCGCCGGCCCCGCTAGCAGCAAGACGATGCCCAGCCGCACCGAGTTCAGGATGGAACTGCGCGGGCTGCCGCCCTGTTCGGAGAGGCTCAGCACGTACTTCTGCCCCGCCGGCGATTGCAGGAACTCGGCGAAGTCATGCGCCGAAGTGAACTTCTCCAACAGGTGTTTCTGCATCTGCATCTGTTGCCGCCGCTTCAGGGCGGCGTTCACCAGCGAGATCCCCCACGCCAGAAATGCGACCACGACGACGGAGGTCGCAATGCTCTCCACCAGCGCCTGATACGCGAATCGCTCGTAGCCTACTGGAAGCTGCATCGTTCCCACCTCCAACCCGTATACGGCTGGAGGCCCCGCAGGGTTAACGGCAGCCTAATACCGCAGGCTCCAATCCAGCAGGTGGCCCGCCAGCACGATCCACGCATACCCGGCGCAGGCCAGCAGCAGCAGGGTGTGATAGAGGCGCGTCCACCACCAGGCGCCGGCGCGCCGCCACGCTGCCAGCGCCGCCACCAGCGGGACCACCCCGGCCACCAGCCCCACCAGGCTCATCCCCTGCAGGAAGTGCAGCCAGCCGTCGCTCCGGGCGCTGAGCACGTCCAGGTCCCCGAAGCCCTTGGCGATGAAGTAAGCCCAGCCCGCCAGCACCGCCAGTTGCAGCCCGCAGGCGGCGATCACCGCCGTACGCAGCGCGCGCCCGCCGCCGCTCAGTTCCAGCTTGCGCCCGTAGTGCCAGCGGACCAGCGCGGCGATCAGCCACAGCAGCAGCGCCAGGGCCAGCCCCACCAGCGTTCCCAGCAGCACCAGGCGCGCGAAGCCCTGGCCCTGGTACCAGGGCACGCCCTGGAAGACCACGATATCCACCCCCGTCACCAGGGTGTAGCGCCCGTCGCCCCCGCGCACGAAGGCGATCTGGTCCTGCCCGTCGGGATTGCGGTAGAGCAGCGGCGCGATCTCCTTCCAGCGGATGGGCTCGCCATTGGGCGCCTTCAGGTCGCCCGAGACCAGGGTGCCGTCGGCCTCGGCCGCGATCGTCACCTCGCCGGTGGCCAGGTAGGCCAGTTTCAGGATGCAGGTGTCGCAGCGCCGGCTGACCAGGTAATCGCCCGCCACCGCGCGCCCGTCCGCCGCGGCCGTGGCCGGCGCCGCCGCCGCCGGCGGGGTGTACGGGTAGTAGCGGTCCAGGAAGCGCCGCCACAGCACGCCGCGCGGCGAGAGATCCTCCTGCCGCCCCGCGCTGTTGTAGGAGACGAAGAAGCCCAGCTTCTGGTCCGGCATCAGGTGCAGGTCGCTGTGGAACCACTGGGTGTCGCCGCCGTGCCCGAAGATGCGGTGGCCGTTGCGGCTCTCCTCGTAGAAGCCCAGCGCCATGCCGGTCATCTGGGGATGGTCGGTGCGCTGGCGCGCGTGCATGAGTTGCGCCGTCTCCGGACGCAGGATCTGCGCCTCGCCCCAGCGCCCGTCGCCCAGGTGCGCCAGCATGAAGCGCGAGATGTCGTCGGCGGTCACCGCCATGCTCCCCGCCGGCGACGCCGGGATGAACTCGTAGTCCTTGGGCGCTTCGCTCCCCAGCTTGTAGCCCATCGACATCAGCGGCTGCAGCTCCTTGGGCAGCGGCTGCCGGAAGCTGGAGTGCTCCATCTGCAGCGGCTTCAGGATGTGCTCTTCCACGTACTGCTCGAAGGGCTCGCCCGAGACCCGCTGCACGATGTAGCCGGCCAGCGCCGCTCCGTAGTTGGAGTACGCCGGCACCGTCCCCGGCGGGAAGATGCGCGGCGGCACGTGCCCCTTGAGCCACGCTCCCAGCGGCTCGATGTGTGCCGCGTCCGTGCTGATCAGTTCTTTGTCGCCCTCGGCGAAGCCCGGGGTGTGGGTCATCAGGTGGCGCAGGGTGATGGGCTGCGGGTAGGTGGCCGGGATCTTGAAGTCCAGGTAGTCGTTGACGTCGCGGTCCAGGTCCAGCTTGCCCTGCTCCTGGAGCTGCATCACCGAGGTCCAGGTGAACAGCTTGGAGATGGAGCCCGGGCGGAAGAGCGTTCCCGCGGGTGAGACCGGGAGCTTCTTCTCGCGGTCGGCGTAGCCGTAGCCCTTCTCGAAGAGCACCTGGCCGTCCTTGACCACGCACACCACCGCCCCGGCGATGTTGCGGCGCTCCAGTTCCACCGGCACCACGCCGTCCAGGAAGGCTTCCAGGTCGGCGGCGGTCATGGCCGGAGGAGGCGCGGGGGTGGCCGTCGCGGCCGCCGGCTTCTCCTCGACGGAGCGCGGCTGCGTCTCCTTGGGGTGCTGCGCCACCCCGCTGTAGGAAGAAAGAAGAAGAAGGACCATCAGCAGAGGGCTTTTGGCGATGGGGATTCGCATAGCCGCGCCAGTCTGCGCGCCCGCCGTCGCGCTGTCAAGGAAGCCGGGACCGCGCCTCATGGTGCCCCACTCAAGCCCGCCTTTGGCTTGAGTGGGTGAAACGGCGATCGGGGTCATCGAATCATCGGGTCATTGGAAGACCAGCCGGGGTGCCCCCAGCGCGCTCTTGGCAGAGCGCGGGAACCTACTTCTCCGCTCCCAGGTCGCGGATCAGCACTCCATCCCAGCTATAACCCTGGCGCGCGATGGCGAATCGTTTGCCGTCCGGGGACCACCCGAAATCGCTGATCTGGTCGGTCTTGTAGTCGGTGACCTGCCGCGCCTTCCCGCCGCCGATCGGCTGGAACCACAGGTTGCTCACCGAGCCGGGCGTGGAGACGAAGTAGAGGCCGGAGTCGTCGGGCGCGAAGCGCAGCCGCCAGGCGTTACGCCACGACGGATCGGGCAGTTCGAACCGCGAGATCTCCTTGTGGCTGGCGGCGTCCAGGATGACGACAGCCGCCCTCTTCGTCTGCAGCGGGAACTCTAGATAGGCCATGCGCTTCCCGTCGTGCGCATAGGCCGGGTGGACAGAAGCGCCTTTGGGCCCGATCGCCTGGGGGGTTCCGCCGGCCGCCGGCACCATCGTCGCCGTGAGGCTGACCGCGTCGATGTAGGCTACCTCCTTCCCGTCCGGCGAGCAGGCGGGAGCGTAACCAAAACCGGCCAGGCGGCGCCGCGAGCCGCCGTCGGCGTCCATGATCCAGATCTCGGGTTCGGCGCCCGTTTCCGCCTGGATGTACGCGATCTGGGTGCCGCAAAGCGCCGGCATCCCCGCCAGCGCGTTGCTGATCAGCAAGGAGCGGCCGCTGCCGTCGGCGTTGGTGACGAACAGTTGGTGCTGCCAGCTCTCCTCCAGGAACCGCCCATCGGGCAGGATCGCGAATGCGTACCCGTCGCTCTTGGGCAGCTCCAGCGGGGAGAACGGACCCGCCACCGATGCTCCCACCGAGATCGTCGAGGTGCGCTCCTGCCGCACCGCCACGATCGCCTTGCCATCGGCCGATACGTGGGCCAACGAGTAGTTGGCCAGGTCCCGGGTGATCCGCTCGGGCGGGCCTTGGCCCATGGGCACGAACCAGAGCTGCGTGTCCTCCAACGACCGTTGCTCCGCCGCGACCACCAGGAAGCCCGAGCCGTCGGGCAGAAACTCCGCGCTGAAGGCTTGGATGGCAAGCGCCTTGTCCCACACCACCCGCCCGCTCTCCGCATCCAGCACCCGCAGCCGCGACACCGCCTCGTTCTTCGCCGGATACTGGATCGGAAACACGATGCGTTTGCTGTCCCCCGACCACGCCGCAGTCACGGTGAAACCTATATTCCCGATGGCTTCCTCGTAGAGCTTCCGTTCCTGGCTGCCATCGGCTGCCGACACGAACAGTTGTGTCATGCCGGCGGTCTGGTCGCTGCGGTAGTACGCGAAGCGTTTGCCATCCGGCGAGAGCACGGGCGTCTCGACCCCGCTCAGCACTAGCTGCGGCGTTCCCCCCAGCGACGGGATGGTGAACAGCCGGCAGGTTGTCGTGCTGTCCTGCAGCGCGTAGTAGATCGAATCGCCGTCGGCCGAGAAGTACAGCGCGCAGAGCGCTGTCGCCGCCGGCGGCACCACCTGGATCGTGCTCCCGGTCGACACCTGCTTCACCCACACCGATCGCAGGTCGCCCTCGCGGTGGTTGTAGGCCACGTAGCGCCCATCCCGCGAGATGGCGACGTCCACCGCTTTGCCGTCCTCGGTGAGGCGCTCCATGGAAATGTTCTGGAATGGGACCGGTGTCGGCCGGTTCACCAGCCGGTAGATCCCGATCGTCGCCGCCGCGATGACGACCACCACCGCCAGCACGCCTCCCAGCAGCGCGACCTTATGCCGCTTGGCCTGGGCCGCGATCACCGCGCTCGCCGAGGAAGCGGGAACGGTCGAGGTCGGTCCGGCCGGCGCCCCGGCCTGGCTTCCGGCCGTGCCGGCGACCGCCACCTTGGCCGACGAACCCGAGTCCCGCGCCAGCCGCTTCAGGTCGGTGCGCACCTCCGCCGCGCTCTGGTAGCGCAGGTCGCGTTCCTTCTCCAACGCTTTGCCGATGATCTCGTCCAGCTTGGCCGGCAGCGCCGCATTCGCCGCCGTCACCGGCGGCGGCGTCTTCTCCAGGATGGCGTGGAAGATCACCGCGCTGGTCGCCCCCTCGAAGGGCAGCCGCCCCGTGGCCATCTGGTACAGCACCGCGCCGAAGCTGAACACGTCGGTGCGCGCGTCCACTGCCTCGCCCCGCGCCTGCTCCGGCGACATGTAGGCCACCGTGCCCACCGTCGAGCCCGGGCTGGTCAGGTGCTCGGGAGCGTCCACGGTCGCGCCTTCGGAAGCGGCCGGCCCCTCCCCGCTGAGCTTGGCCAGACCGAAGTCCAGCACCTTGGCGCGTCCCCGCGCGGTCAGGAAGATGTTGGCCGGCTTGATGTCGCGGTGCACGATGCCCTTGCGGTGCGCGGCGTCGAGCGCGTCCGTCACCTGCATCCCCACGTCCAGCAGGACTTCCAGCGGAAGCGGCCGGCCCAGCAGCCGTTCGCTCAAGGGCCCGCCCTCCAGCAGTTCCATGGCGATGAACGGCTGGCCCTCGTGCTCTCCGATCTCGTAGACGGTGCAGATGCTCTCGTGGTTGAGCGCCGAGGCCGCCCGCGCTTCCTGGCGAAAGCGCTCCAGCGCCGGCCCTTGCTGCGATATCTCCCGGGGCAGGAATTTCAGCGCTACGTGCCGGCCCAGCTTCAGGTCCTCGGCTTCGTAGACCACACCCATGCCGCCGCTGCCCACCTCGCGCAGCACCCGGTAGTGCGATACCGTGGTTCCGATCAAGCCGTTCCCCCACTTCGCCTCGGTATCTTACGCCAGCGGCGGGGGCGCCGACGCGAAGAGGAGAAGAAGGCAGGCCCAGTCCCGGATGCCCCATCCGGAGCCTGCCTGAGCGCCGGGGAAGGCCGCAGGCCGCACCAAGAACCCTGGTGGATGGTGACCCTGAGCGAGCGCCGCGAAGTTCTTGGCGCGCCCCGGCTTGGGCGCGTCGCGGCGCGAGTCGAAGGACCTTGCGGTTCTCTTCCGCGCCGCCTGCGCTTGTTCAAGATGGAGGCGCAGACCGGATGCCCCACTCAAGCCTGTCTTTGGCTTGAGTGGGTGAGGAGATACCAGCGCCGAAGGGGCGCTTGACATTAGCCCAGGACGAAGCGCGCCCGGCGCGCGAGTCCTGGGTAAGCCGTGCCTGGCATCTCGCGCGCGACCGACCCGCGAGCGCCGCGAGCCGGGAGGGAGCGCGCGCCGCCCTACTGCCGCGCGATGTTGAACAGGGTGATCTTGTTGGAGGCGTCCGTCTGCACGTCCAGGAAACCGTCGGGCGTGACCGCCAGCTTCACCGCGGGAAAGATCTCGCCGCCCAGCGGCGTCCCGTCGGCCGCGAAGCGCAGGTGCACCACCGCCACCGGATGCTCCGCGGCGTTCGTCCCCCGCCACTCCTCCAGCCCCGAGGCTACGTGCTCCCCGATCACGATCAGGTCGCGGCCCTGCTGCCCCTGGCGCACGAACACCGCCTCGATCTTCCGCCCCGGCCGCCCCTCGATGTTGATGTAGCCTTTGCTCATCGAGCGCAGCATGGCCAGGCCGTCTTCGGGGTTCCGCTTGAAGGCCGCCAGCAGGCTCTGCTTCTCCGCCGCCGTGGTGTAGGCGGCGATGCGGATGCTGATGCGCCCGCTCGAGCCCGCCAGCCCCTCCGAGGCGATGGCGGTCGCGGTATAGACCTCCTGCTCGCCTTGTCCCCACGCCGTCGTCCCCAGCCACAGCCCCAGCGCCGCCAGCACCAGCGCCCACGCACCCAGCCGCTTGCTGATCCGGAATCTCATGGTCACTCCTCGCGGAGACAGGACTTCCCACTCGCTTGCGGGAGCCCCCGCAGCTTTCACCCTACGGCACACCGCCTCCCGGGCGGAACTAGCAATTCTCGTAGGGGCGGCCGGGGACTCCGGCCCAAGACCGCCCCTGCCGAGGCCTCACGAATCTGCCGGCAGGCACTCGACGGCGGCAAGACGCCTACTTGCTCGGCTGCCACAGCTCGATCTTGTTGCCGTCGGGATCGTAGATCCAGGCGAAGCGGCCGTAACTTTCGTCTTGCCGCTTCGGATCGATGCGGACGCGCTCTTTCGCCAGGCGGTCGAGCAGGGCTTCGAGGTCGTCGACGATGTAGTTCACCATGAACGCGGCTGGGCTGGGCTCGAAGTATGTGCTGGCGCCGGGGAAGATGCTCCACACGGTCATCTGCTCACTCTCCGGATTGTCTTTTTCACGCCACGGCAGCATGACCCCATGGCCGCTATCCGCGAGCCCGAGATGTTGGGCGTACCACTCCTTCATCTGTTGCTGATTCGCGGACTTGAAGAAGATCCCACCGATGCCGAGGATTCGGCCTGGCTGGCTCATGATCGTTTTCCTTTCTTGGGACGGCGGCAGGGCGATGCCGCTTCGGCTCCGGCCCTGCGCGCCTTCCTTCCCTCTTGTAATACGCGGACCCATGCGAGCCGATACCAGGCCGTCGCGGAAGCGACTACCGGCGCTGCTGCCTGCGCAGGAGCCCCGCCGACACCAGCGTGATCACCAGCCCCACCGGGAAAGGCTCCAGGAACGTCCAGCCGGCCCGGATCACCGGGTTCTGGTACATCTCCTTGGTCTTCGCCATCTCCGCCCTCTTCTGCTGCAGCACCGCTTCCGACGCCCCCGCCGCCTTCTCCTTCTCCAGGATGTGGGCGTTGTACTTGTCCAGGAAGTCGGTCATGGCGCTCCGGTTGGTGTCGTAGACGACCTCCCACGCCGCCACGTACATGGCGCTCGAGAGCAGCGTGATCAGGATGCCGACCTGAAAGGCCTTGCCGAAGCTGACCTGCCCCCCACCCACGTTGTCGCGATAGCTCTTGATCCCGAAGAAGACCAGCAGGAAGGAGAGCACGAGGGCCGTGTACCCCAGGTAGGTGGCCTTGTCGAAGCCCGTCTTGCCGATGAGGGCCATGTTGCATGCCATCAGCACCGAGGAGATCACCCCGGAGATCAGGCCGAAGGTGAGGACCGTCTTTTTCATGGTGAACCGCCTCCCAAGCGTGACGTTCGACGGCACCGTAGCGGCACCCCGGGGCGGATGTCGTCACCCTTTCGAATGATTTTCAGCGGCGGAGCGCAAGAATCATGCCTTGGGGTGAGGATTTCTTCAAGGAAGAAGGCGGTGTTCCTTCCCCAACTGCACCGCCTGGGTCCGCCGCCGGGCGCCCAGCTTGTCGAAGACCCGGCTGGAATGGGTCTTCACCGTGTTCTCGCTGACGAAGAGCTTGGCGGCGATCTCCCGGTTGCTCAGCCCGGCGGCGATGAGCTGCAGGATCTCCAGCTCCCGCGCCGTGATCTTCAGCTCCTCCAGCTTGGCTTGGTCGAGCTGGAACGGCTCGCCGGAGACGGGCACCTCTTTCAGCACGATGGTCTCTTGGGTCTTGGTCAGCTTCAGCCCCAGCCAGATGCCCAGCGCCGCGAACAGCGCAGCCACCAGCCCGCCATAGATCTCCAGCGAATGCTCCACCACCAGGAAGCGGTACTCCATCCACTTCAGCAGGGCGATGAGCACTCCGCCCACCAGGCCATAGAGGATTACCTGTCGCTTCATGGAAGTCGCCGGAGAGAGAGCTGGATTCTACCCCAGTTTGTCGGCGCTGAGGCCCACGCGGGAAGGATCTCAGTCCGCCGGCCGGGAGCTTGCGGGCCGCAGGGTCCGCGCCAGCAGCCACGCGCAGGCCACGCTGCCCAGCGCGATCACGCTCGACCACAGGTACGGTCTCGCTGCCGGGCTCCACGCCGCCTGCGGGATGGTCCACAGCTCAAGGAAGCCCAGCAGCACGCGCGGACTGCTGGCTCCCGCTCCGTTCAGGTACGCGGCGAAGCTCTGCGCGTAGGGATAGTAGGCCGCCGGCAGCAGCGCGCAGCTCGCCAGCAGCAAGGGCGGGGCATAGCGCAATCCCAGCCGCACCCAGCGCGCGCGCCGGCGTCCCGCGGCCCAGCCCGCCAGTGCCGCGGCCAGCGCCAGCAGCGACAGCGCGCCCAGCAGCGCCGCCCCCTGCACCAGCCAGGCGCTGCTGCGGGAGGAAGCTTCCGCCCTCTCCATGCGGCTGCGCATCACGTTCTTGCCCACCTCGGCTTGCAGTTGCGCCTCGTAGGCGACCGCCTCCCCTTCTTGCAGTCGCCCCTGCCGGACCAGCACCGGCTGCAGCCGCTGGAAGGAGAGCCTCTGCAGGTGCGCGGCCACCACCTGCTCCAGGTCGGTCTGCGCCCCCAGTTCCATGCGCTGCCCGAAGTGCGCCACCGCCCAGTAGTCTTCCGCCGCCTGCTCTAGCTGGCCGGCGCGCTCCGCCTTCTGGCCTTCGGTCAGTCGCTCCTGCGCGTAGTCCTGCAGGTCCTTGATCGACGGGATGGGCAGGCTGAAGAACATGGCCAGCGCGTCCAGCGGGCTGCCTCGCTTCCACCGCTTCATGACCTCGCGCTCCAGTTGCACACGCCGGGCGATGTAGTCGTCGTAGCGGGGAACGGCGAAGGCCCGGTCCATCAGCGGACGCCAGCGCGCGTCCCGCACCGCCGTCGGAGGAAAGGGGAAGGGCGAGGTCTCCTGCGCCGCCGCCAGGTACGGCACCGCGTTCTCCGGGTCCCAGCGCTCCACCTGCTGCAGCAGCTCTGGGTGCAGTCGTGGCTGGACGCCTTGCGCCTCGTGGCGCTCCACGAAGAAGAGGACCCAGGTCAGCCCAGGGTCGCGCGCCACCGCCCGCTCCGCCAGCCCCACTCCCTGCTCGCCCGGCAGGCGCATAGCGGCGAAAGCCATGGCCGGCGCGTCGCCGCGGCTCTCCGCCTCGCGTCCCAGCTTCTCCCACTGGACGGCGGCCGGCCGGCCGGGCGGCCAGCCGTTCTGCCAGGTGGAGAGGGTCACGCCCACGCCCTGCCGCATCTCGGGAAGGAAGAAGAGCGCGCCCGCGATCCCCAGGCAGAGCAGCGCCGCCTTCCAGGGCAGCGGCGGAGGAGGCCCCGCCGGCTCCGCCAGCGCCGGCTCCGTGGTCCGCGCCGGCCGCCGCAGCAGCCCCGAAAAGAACGCTCGCATCGCCACCATCACCCCTCCCAGCATCCACGACCAGGCCTGCTCGGGCGCGACCGCCTCCGCCTCCGCCAGGATGGCCTCGCCCCAGCCGCGCCGCTCGGCGGGGTAGAGCCGCGTCGCCCAACCGAGCACGCCCACCGCCAACTCTTTGCGCCACGCTGCCGTCATCCACGCTCTCCGAAGGCTGGCCGTAAGGCCCGGCGGCGGCCCGCCTGCGGCGCCAGCTCGCGCGCCCAGCGCTGGCCCGCGCCCGTCAGGCGGTAAAGGTGGCGCGGCGGTCGCCCCGGCGCCGCCGCCGCCTCCCAGCGCGTCTCCAGCAGGCGCTTCCCCGCCAGCCGCATCAGGATGGGATAGAGCGTCCCCGACTTCAGATTCGTCTCCCGCGACAGGTCGTAGCCGTAGCGCCACTCCGCCGCGCCTTCCAGCAGCGCCTCCACCACCACCCGCGTCTGCTTCGAGACCCGCACCGGCTTCATGGGGCATAACTCTACATATGTAGATACAGTTGGTCAAGCCTGGGCGGGTGTCCCACCCTTTGCCGGCCCGGAACGCAGGCGACGGGCGCTTGCGGCAGAGGGTGGGAGAAGCAAACTCCTTGCTGGGCTCTCCCCGGGACGCTCCTATCCCCAAGAAGTCCCGAAGGCACGACAGACGCCCCTGCCTCACCCTTCGCAACGAACGCGAAGGATGGGGCACCCAGGTCTCAAAAGATGGGCCACCCGCCCTGCGGGTCACGCCCTCTTCATCTGCAATTCTTCGGGTGCTTACCACCATCGCTCAACTGGGTGGCCTGAAAAAGGTGAGCAATTCGTCGGAAGTTTGCCTCCAGCTCCGGGTTGGGCGCTGCCCCCGCGACAATTTCACTGGCGCTTGGCTGGCCGTTAGCCTTGAGGTTCGGGTCGGCACCAAACGCCAA
>DASPRL010000046.1 GCA_035624475.1 Terriglobales bacterium | reverse complement strand
CCGATCACGTAGTTGTGGAAGGCGTCCTTGACGTAGGGCGACGGGTTCGGCTGTCCCCACAACCGGCTGGCGTTGGATTCGTTCTCCGTGAACAGCAGCTCGGGCTTGCCCTCGCACTGCAGCGTGCGGTCGCCCAGCTGGGCATGCGAGGCCACGATGGTTCCCTCGCTCACTTGCCCCAGCATGGGCTTGGCACTGCCGTCGCCCCACGACCAGGTGTTGCGGAACCACAGGGTGGGAAGCAGATGCACTTCCGCCTCCTCCGAGCTCCGGTTGTGGACCGAGATCCGCACCAGCAGGTCCTCCGGCTCCGACTTGGCGTACTCCACGAAGACGTCGAAGTAGCGGTCGTCGTCGAAGATGCCCGTATCCAGCAATTCGTATTCGGGCTCTTCCCGCGAGCGCCGGCGGTTGGTCTCCACCAGATCGCAATAGGGATAGGCCCGCTGGGGATACTTGTAGAGGTACTTCATGAAAGAGTGGGTGGGGGTGCTGTCGAGGTAAAAGTAGTATTCCTTGACGTCCTCGCCGTGGTTGCCCTCGCTGTTGGTCAGGCCGAAGAGGCGCTCTTTCAGGATGGGATCCTGGCCGTTCCACAGGGCCAGGGCGAAGCAGAGCTGCTGCTTGTCATCGGAGATCCCTGCCAGGCCGTCTTCTCCCCAGCGATAGGCGCGGGAACGGGCCTGGTCGTGGCTGAAGTAGTCCCAGGCATTGCCGTCCTGGCTGTAGTCCTCGCGCACCGTGCCCCACTGCCGCTCGCTCAGATACGGCCCCCACTTCTTCCACGGGACGCCGCTTTCGCGGGCTGCGTTCAGGCGCTTCTGCTCGCTGGTTTCGGAGTAAGAGGACGGGAGGGGATTCATGGAGGCTCTCCCGGTTGGTGCGCAAGAGGCGGGCGCGCGCAACCTCGCAGAATGTTGGGGCCCTCTAGCCTGACGCTACCACCCAGCTGAGGGGGTGGGAACTAGCACTTCTCTCAGTAAAACGCCGCGGGAAAGACGTCAACCGGCACGCGGGGCCGGCGCGTGACTCTGTCGCCGCCGCGCGATGAGATTGGCGAGCGCTCGGGAGAGGGCATAGGGTACCAGGATCAAGGGCGGGCCGATGAGCAGGGCGGCGCCGGGACGGAGTTCGTGGAAGATCAGAGCCTGGGCGACCAGGTCCAGCAGGATGGCGACCGCGATGAGGTCGCGCACCGTCGCGATCGCTTCCCGCCACATGTCCTTGCGGTGCTCGGCATGGAACAGGAGCGCCCACAGGAAGGGCGGCAGGCCGGCGCGGGCATCGCGCGCGCCGCCGCGCACGCCCAGCAGGATGGCCATCAGCGGTTGCAGGAGGAACCGCAGCCGCCCCGGTCCGGAGAGCCGCGCCAGCAGGTCGGAGAAGAAAGTCTCGGTCAGCAGGTAGGTATTGCCGCTCTGCCACAAGCGCCACGCAGCAGAGGGCAGGGTTCCCAGCAACACCGCCACCAGGAGGAGGTTGAGCACCGAACTGCGGGAGAGCTTCCTCGGCATCCGGTTCCCCGCTCAAGCCGCGATGAGCTTGTTGTGGATGGCGAACTGCACCACCTCAGCGCTGGATCTCAGGTGGAAACGCTCCATTACGCGGTACTTGTGGAACTGCACCGTGCGCGGAGAGATGGCCAGGATGTCGGCCACCTGCTTCATGGGGCGGCCCTCGGCCAGGAGCTGGACGACCTCGCGCTCGCGCTCGGAGAGGGCTTGCGAGCCAGCCGCATCCTCGGACAGGAGAAGGAGGTCGGCGATGCAGCCGTGGGCGATCGCCGGCGTGAGGTAGCGGCGGCCGGCGCAGACCTCCGCCAGGCAGCGCTTCAGCTCGGCGCCCGCCGAGTTCTTCAGCAGGTAGCCGGAAACGCCCAGGCGGAAGGCGCAGGCGGCCAGGTCCGGGTCCTGGTCCATGGTCAGCACGACCAGTTTCGCCGTGGGGAGCTCCTGCAGGATGAGGCGGGCGGCGTCCAGCCCATTCAGCAGGGGCATGTAGAAGTCGGCGACGATAAGGGCGGGCTTCAGGCGCAGGGCGAAGTCGACCAGAGCGCGGCCGTCGGCGACCGCACCCACGACCTCGTACTCCGGCTCCAGCATGTTCTGGAAGGCGGCCAGGACCAACGTATGGTCGTCGGCCAGGAGAAGACGCGGCCGCGGCGGCATGACACTCTTCATGGCCGGTTCCACTCCTCCCTGCCACCGGCGACGATACCCCGGGGCGGCCCCGGGTCGCGGGCAGGTTCCTGCACGGTGGAAGTCTGCGCCCGCCGGACCTGGGTTTCCGTGATTCCGCTCACGGCAGGATGTGACCTCGCTGGGACGGGCACAACTGTGACTTTTGCCAGTTGGCGTCGTGGGCACGGCCTTCTACCCTGCAAGGTGAGCCATTTCCACGTTCCTGCCGGCAGGCAAGGAGGCACTCCATGACCAAGCAAACCAGGCCCGGAAGCGCGCCCACCGTCCGCCCAGGGCATCCCACGGGCCCGTGGGAAGCGTCGTTTGAGAAGCTGCGGGAGTGGGATCCGCAGTGGGCCGAGGCCTGCTTCCAGATGGCCACCAACGCCTGGGCCGGCAACGTCCTGCCGCGCAAGAGCGTCGAGCTGATCGGGGTGGCGTTGAACGCCGCCTGCACCAGCCTCAACCCGGAGGGCACGCGCCGCCATATCCGGGCCGCCCTGCAGACGGGCGCCACCCGCGACGAGATCCTGGCGGTGCTGAAGATGGCCTCCGTGCTCGCCATCCATTCTTGCAGCCTGGGCGCGCCCATCCTGCTGGAGGAGGTCAAGGAGGCGGGCATGCGCGTGCCCAAGTCGCAGGCCAAGGTCGCCACCCCCGCCTGCGACCGCCTGAAGACCATCGGGCGGTGGAACTACGCCTGGGACCCCTGGTACGACCTGGATCCGCTCTTCGCCGAACAGTTCACCGCGACCAATGCCGGCATCTACACGGGCGGCGTGCTGCTCCCCAAGCTGTTCGAGTTCGTCAGCATCGCGTTGAACGCCTCCTACACCCACATGTACGCCCCCGGCGTGCGGCGGCACATGAAGGCCGCGCTCAAGCTGGGCGCCACCGTGGAAGAGATCATGGAGGTGCTGAAGCTCTGCCTGGCGCAGGGGGTCGAGGCCTGCAACCTGGCGGTGCCCATCCTGGACGAGGAACTGCAGGCGGCTTCCGGCGATCAGCACCTGGCGGCGGTCATCTGATGCGGCCCAACTAGCAGTTTTGCCAGTTCTGCGGCGCGTGCGGCCCCTCTTACCCTGAAGGTGTCGATGGCGGCCAGGCTGGCCGCCAGCAAGCATCATCCTGACAATCGTCTGCCGGCTTCGGTCACGCTGGTCAGGCGCGAGGAGCGGCAGACACCCCGCAGGAGAACAGAATGACATCCTCAATCCTGAAATCGCTGAGACAAGCTGCAGCGCTGTTCCTCATCTGCGCGCTGCCCGTGGCTACGTTGCCGGCGGGAGCCA
>DASPRL010000045.1 GCA_035624475.1 Terriglobales bacterium | reverse complement strand
GATCGCGCAGCACAACCGCCTGGGCGTGAGCGTGACCGTCACCACCCTGGACGCGCGCCTGGCGCGCATCCTCGAGCCGCGCGCCCCCCGCCCCGACCTGCGCCTTGACGCCGTGCGCCGGCTCAGCCAGGCCGGCATCGTCACCAGCGTGAGCTGCTGTCCGGTCCTGCCGGGCATCACCGACAAGCCCCGCGACCTGGCGGCGGTGGTGCGCGCCGCCGCCGAGGCCGGCGCCAAGCACCTCTTCGCCAACCCGCTCTTCCTCAAGCCCTGCTCGGCGAGCGTCTTTCTGCCCTTCCTGGACCGCGAGTTCCCCGCGCTGGTCGAGGCCTACCGCCGCCGCTACGCCGACCGCGCCTTCCTGCCGGCCTCCTACCGCAAGCGCATCTCGCAGTTGGTTTCGGGGCTGAAGAAGAAGTACGGGCTCGTTGGCAGGCTGCACTCCGAGCTCGCACACGACTATCCCGGCGAGCCGGCCGCGCTGGAGCAACTGGCGCTGTTCTAGGGGCGCCCCGGAGTGACAGCCTTGAAAGGGCACGGCTTCAGCCGCGCCGTAACCGCAGCCCTCTTTATGATTTGTCATCCTGAGCGAGCGATGTCCTGCGGCTTCGCCGCAGGACATCGCGAGTCGAAGGACCCCTGTTCCTTCTGCATTGTTCAAGATGACCGGAGGCATTTTCGAGGCGTTCTCTCGCTATAGGGGTCCTTCGGTCGCCCTCGCTGTCCGTGCCGCTGCACTCCGCGGCGTTCGGGCTCCCTCGGGACAACAACTCACGGGAAGACGCTGCGCCGGCACGGCTGAAGCCGTGCCCCTTCAAAGCCAGGGGTTGGAATCGCCCTAGATCAGCACTTCCTCGAGCGGCCGCCGGGGCGTGGGCTTAGGATCATGGCCGTAGCCCAGGCGCAGCAGCAGTTGCGGGAAGCCGGCAAGACCCAGGGCGTCGCGCAGCTTGGGGCGGAGTTCCGCCACCTCGATGGGCTGGTTCAGGTACGACGCCGAGACGCCGTCGGCGCGCGCCCGCAGCAGCACCCGCCCCAGCGCCTGCCCTGCCGCCAGCCAGTCGGCGGGACGGTCGTAGTCGGTGGCCAGCACCGCCAGCAAGGGCGAGCCCTCGGCGATCTCGTGGTCACGGGCGGCCCGCCGCTCCCCCATATCGAAGGTGCGCACCAGCAGCGGCCCGGCATAGGCAGCCAGGTCGCCCAGGCCCAGTCCGTAGCCGGGGATGCCATCGCGGCTGCCGCTCAGGTTGGAACGCATCCAGGAGGCCAGTTCCTGGCGGAAGGCGTGGTCGGCCATCTGCCGGCGGTCGCCTTCGGCCACCAGGGCAGCCACCGCGTCGCGCTCCTGCTGGTCGCGCACGGGACGGAACCATGCGCCCTCGGCCGTGGCCGCCTCCTCCAGCCGCGCCACCAGCGCCGCCGCCACCGTCCAGCGTTCGAAGCGCTGGCGGTTGGTGCGCCGCTTGTCGATGGCGTGGAAGAGCTCCTCGTTCTCCGGCGAGGGCACCTCCCGGCCGCCCAGCCGGACGCGCGCCAGCAGGTTCTGGTCGTGAGGCTCGGGAAAGCAATCCACCTCGCCGCTGTAGGTGAAGTGGTGCAGGGTGACGCGCAGCAGGAACAGCGCCGCGCCGCAGCTCAGGATCAGCTCGCGGTCTTCGGGATCGGCCTGGGGCAGCGAGCGCTGGCGGTCGGCGTAGAGTTCGGCTGCGTCCTCCATCAGGCTGAAGAGCCAGGGTTGGCTATTGTGGCTGGAGGGCGCCAGCACCGCCCAGTGCAGCATGAACTTCAGCTTTTCCTTGGGGCTGCCCTTGCTGGGGTAGTCCAGTTCCGAGACATACCAGGGATCGAGGCGATAAGCCAGAGCCGAGGAGGACATGGCTGACCTCCTGCCTACACTGCCAGTCTCGCGCCGGGCGCGGGCCGGCGTCCATGACGGCGGTCACGCCTGCCTGTGAGGTCCGAAACGGGAAGGCTAGGCCGCCCCCAGGACCTCCGCGTACAGCCGGTGGAAGTGGTGCAGGCAGCGCTCCTGCTTCACGCTGTAGCGGCCGCGCGAGTAGCTGCGGGAGCGCAGGTTGCGCTGCACCGCCTCGCAGATAGCGCCGTCCTCGAGCTGGATCTCGTCGCTGAACTTCACCGTGCGCGCGGGCGCGTCGCCGGCCAGCAACTCTTCCGCGAAATACCACTCGAAGATGGCCACCGAGCGCTCCGGCCCCAGCGGCAGCACGATGTTCAGCGAGACGTTGTCGGGATAGCAGTTCAGCATCCAGTTAGGGAAGATCCAGAAATACTCGGCACGCTCCTCGCCCGTGGCTTGCGCGTAGCGGCGGGGCGCGTTGGCCTCCGCCGCGGGACGGATGGGGCTGGCCTGCAGCGAGTGCCGCTCGTAGGTCTCGGTGACGTAGCTGCCGTAGTCCAACTCGCGGTTCAGGCTGGGATGCACGCTGGGCAGGTGGTAGCCCTCGAGAAAATTATCGATGTAGGTCTTCCAGTTGCACTCCATGACGTAGTCGCGGCGCTCCACCAGGCGCAGCCGGGAGAGGTCATAGCGCGCCGCCTGCTGCGGCAGCTCCCGCAGCGCCTCGAGCAGCGGCTCCGCCTTGGCATCCAGGTTGACGAACACCAGCCCGCCCCACTCCGCCGCCTGCACCGGGACCAGTCCGAACTCCTCCGCGCGGAAGCCTTCCACGCCTTCGCATTCGGGGGCGTGGAGCAGCGTGCCGTCCAGCCCGTAGGTCCATCCGTGATAGCCGCAGCGGAAGAGCTTGCGCGAGCCCGCGCCCGTGGCCGGCGGCCCGGCGCGGTGGCGGCAGACGTTGTAGAAGCCGCGCAGCTTGCCGCCGGCATCGCGTACCAGCAGCAGGGGCTCGCCCGCGACCTCGGCGGTGAAGTAGTCGCCCGGCTGCGTCACCTGCGCCGAGCGTCCCACTACCTGCCAGGTGCGCGCGAAGATGCGCTGCTTCTCCGTCTCCAGGACGGCGGGATCGGTGTAGAAGCGCGCGGGCAGGGTGGAAGCGTGCGCCACCTCAGGATGGATGAGCGTGCTCGTCTCCCGCTCCCGCTCCCGCTCTGGCATGGGCCGGAAGTCCTAGACTCCCATCTTCTGCCGCACCCAGTTGCCGATCAACGGGTAGGCCGCCCACTCGCCGTTGTTGGCCTTGATGCCGTAGAGGATGCCCAGGATCAGGCAGGCCAGGCCGCCGCCCATGGCCACCAGCCACACCAGGCCGAACAGCAGCATGCCCAGCACCGGAGGCGCGCCCCCGCCGTGCGAACCCTGGGCTGCCGCCCCGGCCACCGTGAAGACGATGGCGGCGATGACCAGCACGACGATCAGCAGGGCGTATGCCACCTGGAAGGCCAGCGCCTGCAGCGCGTGGAAGCTGACGAACTTCGACTGCTTGCGGATCAGCCAGATGATCAGCGGCCCCAGGAAGCCGGTGAAGATCATCAGCACGTGCGCCAGCATGGCCATGGAGCGCTCGTCCTGGGTGGGTGCCGCTTGCGTGGGTGCCGTCGCCGGACTGCTCATGTTCCCCTCCTGCCTCAGATATGAAGGACCTGCCGCGCCCACTTGCCGAGCACGGGATAATTGGCCCATTCCCCGCGTCCCGCCTTGATGCCGTAGACGATGGCCAGCGTCAGGATGGTCACCCAGCTCGCCATGATGAAGAGCCAGAGCAAGGGGAAGACCAGGAAAAGCATCACGGGAGGTCCGCCTCCGCGCGGCTGGCCCGCCGTGGCCGCGATGCTGCCGAACATCATCGCGAACCAGGTCACCATGAAGACCATGGAGAACAGCAGGTTCGCGATCTGCAGGAACAGCACCTGCAGCGCATGGAAGCTTACAAAGCGCGATTCCCGCCGCAGGAAGAAGATGATCAACGGGGCGATGAACCCGCCCACCAGCTGCAGCACATGGGCCAAGGTGGCCATGCTGCGCTCGTCCGCGGTGGGTTCCGGAAGGGCCGTGACTGCTGCGACCTCGCTCATCGCCGCTCCCCCCTGGTGGGGATTGTAAACGCGACGTCAACCACCGGCGCAGAAGATCCGGTCGGAAGAGGAACCTCAGCTCTCCTGCGGCAAGGGCAGCGGATGCGCCAGCGAGAGCGCGCTCAGCACCCGGATCACCGGCCACGCGGGGTCGAACTCCCAGCGCCGCATGCTGAACTTGGCCGAGGCGGGATACTGGTGATGATTGTTGTGCAGCCCTTCCCCGCCCGAGAACCAGGCCACGCTGCGCAGGTTGGTGGCGGTGTTGTCGAAGTTCTTGTAGCCCAGCACGTGGCAGGCCCCGTTGATCACCGCGTTCATGCCCACGTAGGCCACCGCCTGCACCACGAAGGTGCTGACGCCGATCACCGGCGCGATCCAGCCCTGGTGAAAGAGATTGAAGCCGGCGGCGAACAGGGTCACGCCGAAGGCCAGCCCCAGCCAGCCGCGGTTCAGCAGGCGGTCGCCAAAGCTCGGCGGGATGTCGCGCGTGTACTTCTCCACCACCTCGGGCTTGGCGGCTTCGCGCGAATAGTAGATGGCGTTCCACAGCAGGACGTTCCACAGGCCCTTCAGGTGCGGGCTGTGGGGATCGCCCTCCACGTCGGCGAAGTGGTGGTGCTTGCGGTGCACCGCGACCCACTCCCGGGTCACGATCCCGGTGAACAGCCAGAGCTGCAGCCGCATGAAGAAGATCACCACGGGATGCAGCCGCAGTCCCTTGTGCGCCATGGTGCGATGCAGGTAGATGGTGGTGCTCATGCTGGAAAGCTGCATGGA
>DASPRL010000044.1 GCA_035624475.1 Terriglobales bacterium | reverse complement strand
ACCCGGATGAAGGTCTCCTGGACCGCGTCTTCGGCGTCGTGATGGTTGCGCAGCACCGAGTAGGCCACCCGGTAGACGAAGCGGGCGTGCTCGCGGACCAGGGCTTCGACCAGGTCCGCACCCGCCTCGGCGATCAGGATGCCTTCGCTCAATATCGCCTGCCCTACCGCCATCTTCGGCCCTCCATGGTAATGACGGGAGGGCGGGCCCAGCGTTCTATTTTCTTTGCCGGTGGGCAAGACGGCTGCCTGCGGCCGACGCGGCGAGCGCCCGGCGCCCGTATCACGCGATGGCGTGATGGCGATCACGACCCGCGGCCGGCCTCCGGGGGCACAATGTTGTTGAAATCGAATGTCGATTTCATCTTGGGGTCCCAGCCATGGTCCGCCTGACTCGCATCAGTTTCGGGGGCACGGCGGGGGTGGTGACGAGCATGGCGCTCATCACCGGCCTCCACGCCGCGGGCGCGAAGACGGGAACCATCGTCAGCGCGCTGCTCATCGCCGCCGTCGCCGACAATCTCACCGACTCGCTCAGCGTCCACATGTACCAGGAATCGGAGCGCCTGGGGCAGCGGGCGGTGTTCCTGGGGACCCTGGCCAACTTCGCCACCCGGTTCTGCGTGTGCCTTTCTTTCGTCCTGATCACCGCGCTCTTCCGCCCAGCGGTGACCGCGGTGGTGGGGATCGCGTGGGGCATGGCGCTGCTCACCGCGCTGACCTTCTTCCTGGCGCGAAGCCGGGGGATCGGCACCCTCCCGGAGGTCGCGAAACACCTTACGGTCGCCCTGGTCATCCTGCTGGTGAGCCAAGGCATCGGACAGTGGATCACCTCACATGTGGACCTGCTGCTGATGACCTGGAAGGCGCCGGGGACATAAGCGTGGGTTCTGCCGGCATCCCGCCTTCACCCGAAGAGACGCAAGGTGCTTCGACCCGCCGTCGTCCTGCCCGGCGGGACCCCGGCTCGCTCAGCATGACACTCCCATAGATTGTTCTTTCTCTGCGGCCTCGGCGCTCTCGGCGGTGAGTCTTACTTGAGCTGCAGGCTGGCGTCGGCGGAGAACTCGAGGTCGGCGAAGTCCCGGGCGAGGAGTTTGGGATAGGCGGCGGCGGCGATCATGGCGGCGTTGTCAGTGGAAAGCGGGCGGGAGGGGAAGTAGACGGCCAGGCCTTCCTCGGCGGCGGCACGCTCGAAGGCCGAGCGCAATTCCGTGTTGGCGGCCACGCCCCCGGTGACGAACAGGGTCTCGACCTCGCGGGCGCGGGCGGCGGCCAGGGTCTTACCCACCAGGTCCTCCACCATGGCGCGCTGGAAAGAGGCCACCAGGTCCAGAGTCTGGCGGTCGCAGGCGGCGCGGATCGCGTCGGACTGGGGGCGCGCGCCCGCGGCAAACAGCTTCTGGCGCTCGGCGATGCCGGGCTTCATCTGGTGGGTCTCGACGTAGCGCAGCACCGCGGTCTTGATGCCGCTGTAGGAGAAGTCAAAGCGGTCCTGGGCAAGCTCGCCCTTGGGGATGCCGCGCTTGCGGTTCTCGCGCGAAGGGTGCTTGATCTGGGTGAGCCCGAACTTCACGGCGCGGGGATCGCCGAGCGGGGCCAGGCGATCGATGATGGGCCCGCCGGGATAGCCCAGGCCGAGCAGCTTGGCCACCTTGTCGAAGGCCTCGCCGGCGGCGTCGTCGCGGGTGTGGCCGATGTTCTGGTAGGTCCAGGAATCGCCCTTGCGCTCGGCCAGATAAAGATGAGTGTGGCCGCCGGAGACCACCAGGGCGAGGACGGGAAAGCAGATCTCGCCACCGCCCTGCTGCCTGTGCTCGAGCAGCACGGCGTGGATGTGGCCCTCAAGGTGGTTGACGGTGATAAGGGGCTTGGAGAGCGCCCAGGCCAGGGCCTTGGCGTAGCTCACCCCCACCAGCAGCGAGCCGGCCAGGCCGGGGCCCTGGGTGACGGCGATGGCGTCCACCGAGGCGTAGTCCTTGCCGGCTTCTTTCAGCGCCTCGCGCACCACCGGCAGGATGGCGCGCAGGTGCTCGCGCGAGGCCAGCTCCGGCACCACTCCGCCGAAGGGCTGGTGGGTGACGTACTGGGAGAAGACGACGTTGGAGAGCACCTGCTCGCCGGCACGGACCACGGCGGCGCCGGTCTCGTCGCAGGAGGTCTCGATGCCGAGGATGAAGTCGCCAGTCATCAGCGAGTTCCCAGTTCCCGGTTGCCGGTTCCCAGTTTTCGGGAGGCCGACAGCCAAAGCCTAATATTATGGGATTCGCGAGCTAAGAGCTAAGAGCTAAGAGCTGATGGCTGCTTCCCTCCATCCCGCGCATGCTGCCGCGATCGCCATCGTGCGCGCGCTGCGGCAGCGCGGGCACCAGGCGTACCTGGTGGGCGGATGCGTGCGCGACATCCTGCTGGGACGCGAGCCCGCCGACTTCGACGTGGCCACCGACGCTACCCCCGAGGAGGTGATGCAACTCTTTCCGCAAACCTACGCCGTGGGGGCGCAGTTCGGGGTGGTGCTGGTGCCGGTCGACTCCGTCCTGACTGGGAACCGGGAACCGGGAACTGGGAACTCGGTGGTGGAGGTCGCCACCTTCCGCAACGACCTGGGCTCGAGCGACGGGCGGCATCCCGACCAGGTGCGCTACACGAGCGACCCGCGCGAGGACGTGGCCCGCCGCGACTTCACCATCAACGGCCTGCTCTTCGATCCGGAGAAGAACCAGGTGCTGGACTACGTGGGCGGGCGCGCCGACATCGAAGCCGGCATCATCCGCGCCATCGGCGAGCCGGCGCGGCGCTTCGCCGAAGACAAGCTGCGCATGCTGCGCGCGGTGCGCTTCGCCGCCCGCTTCCACTACGCCATCGAGCCGGAGACCTTTGCCGCGATCCCCCGCCTGGCGCCCGCGATCCACCAGGTCTCGCAGGAGCGGGTGCGCGAGGAATTGACCAAGATGCTGACCGAAGGGCGCGCCGCGCAGGCCTTCCAGCTCCTGGACGCCACGCGCCTGCTGCCCGAGGTCCTGCCCGAGGTGGAGAAGATGAAGGGGGTGGAGCAGCCGCCGCAGTTCCATCCCGAAGGCGACGTGTGGGTGCACACACTGCTGCTGCTCGAAGGGCTGCCCGCCGGCTGTTCGCACACGCTGGCCTGGGGCGCGCTGCTGCACGACGTGGGCAAGCCCGCGACCTTCCGCGTCGCCCCGGACCGCATCCGCTTCGACGGGCACGTGGAGGTGGGGACGCGCATGGCCGAGGAGATCTGCCGGCGCCTGCGCTTCTCGAACGACGACACCGAGCAGATCGCGGCGCTGGTGGCCAATCACCTGCGCTTCGCCGACGCGCGGCAGATGAAGGAGTCCACCTTCAAGCGCTTCGTGCGGCTGCCGCGCTTCGCGGAGCACCTGGAACTGCACCGGCTGGACTGCCTGGGCAGCCACAAGGACCTCTCGCTCTACGAGTTCGTGAAGGAAAAGCTGGCAGCGCTGCCGGCGGACCAGATCCGTCCGGCGCCGCTCGTGACCGGCGACGACCTGATCGCCGCCGGCTACGCGCCCGGCCCGCGCTTCAAGCAGATGCTGGCGGCGGTGGAGGACGCGCAACTGGAAGGACGGCTGGCGGACAAGGCGGAAGCGCTGGAGTTCGTGCGGCGGCAGTTCCCAGCGTGATTCCCGGAAGGTTCGCGCTTGCAACCCGTCCTTCGCGGTCCTACAATCCTGTCCTCACTAGCTTTCGTCCGCGGTTCGCTGTATAGGTTGAGAAGCGGTATCCCGAGACCCTCATCTATGGAACCTGCCCGAGCCGGTTTACAAAAGATCATGGGAGACGTGGTGCGGAGCGCCCCGGTGACCGACGGTCCCATGCTGGCCTGGCCGCTGGTGTGCGGTACGGCGGTGGCGGGCAAGACCCACGCCTTGGACTGCCACCACGGCATCCTGCGGGTGCAGGTGCCGGACTCGGCCTGGCGGGCGCAACTGCTCAGCCTGGCGCCGCAGTACCTGGACGCCCTGCGCCAGCTCCTGGGCGAGCGCGTCTACTGCATCAGCTTCGTCCTGCCCGGCGACAAAAAGGAGCCGCGGCGGGAAACGAAGCAGGCATGAAGGTCAGCGAGCAGGATGTCGGACACGTGGCCGAACTGGCCCACCTGGAGCTGACCGGGGAAGAACGCGCGCGCCTGCTGCGCGACCTGAACTCCATCCTGGATTACATCGCCCGCCTCAACCAGTTGGATACCTCTGCAGTCGCGCCCCTGGCGCAGGTGGGCGGGCGGGGGAGCGTGGTGCGTTCCGACCAGACGCGGCCGTCGCTGGCGCGCGAGGCGGCGCTGGCGAACGCGCCCGAGTCGGACGGGACGTTCTTCGAAGTTCCCAAGGTCATCGAGCGGTAGATGAAGTTCCGAGCCCTGCTAGCGTTGTTCCTGCTGATCGCTCCCGCCTGCGCGCAGAGGATCTCCAATCAGCGTCCGGCGGAGGCTCCGCTGCGGCTGGACATGTCCAAACTGAATGGTATGCAGCCGCCTGGAATGGATCCACTCTGCCTGGACAAGGGCCGCTTCCAGGACCTTGAGTACAATCGCTCGCCTGAAGTTGAGAAGATCATGGCGCGCCCCAAGGACGCAGTTCCAGTCTTGATCTCACTGCTGACGAGTACCAAGCGGGTGCGGCCCGATCCGGTGTGCTACTGGTACGACACGCGCGTCGGGGATGTCGCATTCATGATGCTCGCCGACCTCTTCACCGACGCGAGTTGGCAGCACTGCACCGTTCCCGGTGCGTGCTGGGACGCTCTTGGCTCAGTCGATACCGATGTTCCAGCCTCGACGGCATGGCACAACTACATCAAGCAGCACGGACGAGCCGCCTTGCAGAACCATTACCGCAACCTGTGGCGCGAGTATAAGGACAAGCTGGTCTGGGACCCCACCCAGCGCTGTTTCCGGCTTCCAACCCAGAAGAACTGACTCAGCCTATGGACTTGAACGCTCTCACCATCGAATCGGCCCGCGCTGCTGTCGCCGAGGGGCGGGCGACGGCGAGCGCGCTGGCGGAGTCCTTCTACCAGAAGATCGAAGCCGAAGACGGCGAGGTTGGCGCCTACCTGACGCTCTCGCGGGAGCGGGCGCTGGCCAAGGCGGCCGAGATTGACGGGCTTACGGCGAAGGGCGATCCCCTGCCGCCGCTGGCGGGCGTCCCCATCGCCGTGAAGGACGTGCTGGTCACAAAGGGCGTGCGCACGACCGCCGGGTCGAAGATCCTGGAGAAGTTCGTCCCGCCCTACGACGCGACCGCGGTCAGCCGCCTGGAGGCGGCGGGGGCGGTGGTGCTGGGCAAGACCAACTGCGACGAGTTCGCCATGGGCTCGTCGAACGAGAACTCCGCCTATGGCCCGGTGCGCAACCCGCGCGACCGCGCGCGCGTGCCCGGGGGCTCCTCGGGGGGCTCGGCGGCCAGCGTGGCCGCGGGGACGAGCGTGGCGGCGCTGGGCTCCGACACCGGCGGCTCCATCCGCCAGCCCGCCGCCTTCTGCGGCGTGGTGGGGCTGAAGCCGACCTACGGGCGCGTCTCGCGCTACGGGCTGATCGCCTTCGCTTCGTCGCTCGACCACGTGGGGCCGATCACCAGGACGGTGCGCGACGCCGCCATCCTGCTGCAGCAGATGGCCGGACACGACCCGCTGGATTCGACCTCGGCCGACCTTCCCGTGCCCGACTATCTGGCGGAGATGGAGAAGCCGGTGCGCGGGCTGCGCCTGGGCGTGGCCAGGGAATATTTCGGCGAGGGGCTGGAGGCGGAGGTGCGCGCGGCGGTGGAGGCGGCCATCCAGAAGCTGGCGCAGGCGGGCTGCGAGATCGTGCCCATCTCGCTGCCGCACACCGCCTACGCCATTCCCACCTACTACATCCTGGCGCCGGCGGAGGCCTCGGCCAACCTGGCACGCTACGACGGAGTGCGCTACGGCTTCCGCGCGGGAGCGGCCAGCTCGCTGGGCGAGATGTACCGGCGGACGCGCGACCAGGGCTTCGGAGCGGAGGTGAAGCGGCGCATCCTGCTGGGCACCTACGCGCTCTCCGCCGGCTACTACGACGCCTACTACCTCAAGGCGCAGAAGGTGCGCGCGCTGCTGGCGCGCGATTTCGAGCAGGCCTTCACTCAGGTGGACGCGGTGGTCGCGCCCACCACGCCCACGCCGGCCTTCAAGCTCGGAGAGAAGACGGACGATCCGCTGGCCATGTACCTGGCCGATATCTACACCGTGACCGCGAACCTGGCGGGAGTGCCGGCGATCTCGGTTCCGTGCGGGAGCTCCAAGAGCGGGCTGCCCATCGGGGTGCAGATCATGGGACGGCCGTTCGAGGAGGGGACGGTGCTGCGGCTGGCTGAAGCTTGCGCTGGGGCAGGTCCGCGCTAGCTCCTGACTACAGACTCCCAACTACTCGATGCGTTCGTAGTAGCGCTCGCCGGCGCAGGCACGGCAGAGGACCTTGTCTCCGCGCCGCACCTCGCGCTTGAAGTTGACGCCCTCGCCGCACTGGGCGCAGGTCACGCGCTCGCCCTTGTAGCCGGGGAACTCCTCGGGCCCGAGCGCGACCTTCACCCACTGCACGTCGAAGAGGTCGGCGTCGGCCATCTCGCGGTAGGCCAGCATCTGCTGCTGGTTCTTGCTCTCGATCTCGGGATGCATCTGGCGGGCGAGCGCCTTGGAGGACTCGCGGGCGGCGACGCGGACGGCGCGGCCGCTCTGGACATCCACGAAGGTGGCGGCCACCTTGCCCCAGTCGCGGAACTTGAGGGCGCGCTTGCCCAGGCGGCAGCCGGTGACCACGGCCACAGCGTCGGTGGCGCAGCGGTCGATCTCGACGAAGGTGACCAGGCGCTTGCGATCGGCGCCGCGCGGGTCGTCGAGGCCCAGCTTCTCCAGGCCCAGCATGGCCAGGCGCACCCCCAGCACCTGCCCGGCGCACAGGTGGCCGTGGGCCTGCTCGGCTTCCTTGAGGTATTCGTCCAGGGTCTTCATGGCAGGCCGCGTGCAGCAAGCCTAATCCTTCGCCGGAGAGGGCGCAATCCACCGGCGGGCACCCGGGCCCGCACTGGCGCCCGCCCCGGACCTTCCAGTACACTGCCCGTAACTCCCCCCGAAGTCTCTCTGGGAAGCCTCGTCAGGAGCGGGTTTCTGGCCGAAGCGCAGAATCGCGAATTGCTGGACCTGTGGGCGGCGCACGTCTTCTACCTGGGACTGGTGGAAGCGGCGCTGGGGCACCAAGTGCCGGTGCCGCCGGAGGTGGCGGAGGCGCGCCAGGGTCCGGCCGAGGGCTCGCTCGACGTGCTGCAGCGCTGGCTGCCGCTGCTCGACATGGCCATCACCCCGCCCATGGTGCGCGACGCGCTGAAGGATTCCACCAGCTACGAGACCGCCGAGGCCCTGTTGCGCTACTACCTGCAGCGCGCCGACGACGCCGACCGCGACAAGGCCGACTTCGTGGTCACCTTCCTCTACCGCAAGTGGCTGGCGGAGGCGGGACGCGGGCTGCCGCAGCCGGTCCCGGCCTTCGAGGCGGCGCTGGGGCAGGTGCTGGCCGGCATCGAGCCCCCGGAGCCCCCGGAGGAGCACATGCGGCTGGTGGCGGAGTTCGAGTTCGTGCGCCAGGAGGTGGAAGAGTTCCGCCACTTCGACGCGCTCATGGATTCCGGGGTGATGCAGCGGGTGCGCGACCTCAAGCAGGCGCTGCGCGGCTCCTTCTTCCATCCCCGGGCGTTGGCTCCCATCGCCGACTACAACTATTTCTTCGGGCAGCGCTTCGACGAGCTCTTCCGGCAGGCGGCGGCGCGCATCAAGGCCTTCGCCGCCAACGCCCAGCAGGAAGGCGCCAGCATCATGAGCCGCATCGACGACGACGTCATGGTGAAGCACCTGGAGGAGGTGGAGGAAAAGGAGTCGCTGAGCCTGGAGTACGGCCGCGCCCAGGAGCACTTCCGCAAGATCTCGCGCTACAAGAAGGCCGTGGACAAGCGCATGCCGGCGGGCGCGCCGGTACCGGGAGGGAAGGCGGCCGCGGCCGGGACCGGCGCCGCGCCCACCCTGGCCACCGACTCCATCCAGGAGAGCAAGATCCAGAACGTCACCGAGTTCATCTACAACTTCCTGGCGGGGGCGCCGCCGGTGACCAAGTCGGTGGTGGTGGCCATGCCCCACGGCAACGTGGTGATCAGCCCGGTGGAGGCGGAGGCCTTCCGCGCCGACTACCGCAAGGAGAAGAGCTTCCGCGCCGACTACGCCAACTGCCTCATCCGGCTGATCTCCATCCTGGGGCGGACGGCGGGCGAATACCACGAGTACCAGGCCAAGAAGACGGCGTCGCAGTACCTGTGGAAGCCGCACGCCGACTCGCTGGCTTACCTGCTGGCCGCCGCCAACGCCGAGATCGCCAAGGCCGGGGAATTGCTGGAGCTGGCGCAGAAGCGCGGCCTCACCGAGAAGGTCAACGCCCTGAAGCTGGCCATGGAGAAGCTGCGCTCGTCCTCGCGCGAGGTCGCCTTCGCCCTGCAGAGCTGACTCCGGTACACTGGCTGCCGGCGACCGCCGTGCCCACCTACAGCATCATCATCCCGGCCTACAACGAGGAGCGGCGCCTGGGCGCCGCGCTCGAGCAGGTACTGGCCTACGCGGCTGCGCAGGGCTGGGACGCCGAGGTGCTGGTGGTGAACGACGGCTCGCGCGACCGGACGGCGGCGCTGGCTGCCGAGTATGCGGCGCGGCATCCTGTCGTGCGCTTGCTGGAGAATCCCGGCAACCGCGGCAAAGGATACTCGGTGCGCCACGGCATGCTGGAGGCAAAGGGCGACCTGCGGCTCTTCACCGACGCCGACCTGTCGGCGCCCATCGCGGAGGCGGGAAAGCTCTTCGCGGCGCTGGGCGAGGGCGCCGAGGTCGCCATCGGCTCGCGCTGGCTGGCCAGCGAGACCCAGACCCTGCGCCAGCCTCTCTACCGGCAATTCTTCGGGCGGCTCTTCAACCTGCTGCTGCGTCTGCTGCTGGGCCTGCGCTTCCGCGACACGCAGTGCGGCTTCAAGGCCTTCACCCGGAGGGCGGCGCAGGAGCTGTTTTCGCGGCAGCGCATCGAGCGCTGGGCCTTCGATCCCGAACTGCTCTACCTGGCGCGGCGGCGGGGGCTCAAGGTCGAGGAGGTGCCGGTGGCGTGGGCGCACGACCGGCGCTCCACCATCAGCCCGCTGCGCGACGGCCCCCGCATGGCCTGGGACATGCTGCGCATCCGCTGGTACGGGCTGACGGGAAAGTATTCGAAGTAGCCTGGTCCCATACTTCCAATCAACCACGGATCGACACGGATTCCCACGAATCACATCCGCTAGAGTCAGATCCGTGAAGATCCGTGTGCATCCGTGGCTGGGGGGAGTTTCTAAGCCTCGGCCTTCACTACGCGGCGCGCAGGGGAGTGCGCGGCACCACGGTGATGCCTCTGTCCTTCTCGAAGGCCAGGGTCAGAGTGCTGGCGCAGGCGGCGCACAGCCAGAAGTGCTCGATCTTCTCCGGGCCTTTGCGGCCGTTGACCAGGAAGGGGCCGTGGGGGTGGGCCTCGCCGGCGTTGGCTACGTCGATGCGGTAGAGGCGGCCCTCGCGCAGGTAGCGGAAGGGGGCGGAGCAGGAAGGATTGGCGCATTTCGAGAGCATGACCGCCTCGTAGATCCGGTTCGTGAGGCTGTGCGTTCGGAGCTCCCGTCGAGCAGAGACCCCAGGGCGAAACGACCTTGCTCTCTCATCGTAACGCCGTTTTGGGGGCGGGGAACTAGCAGAATTTGCAGGGCGGACTTTGGGGTGTTCCACATTGGGACGCGGCGCGCGCTCGCTTGCCCCGTCGCTACGCTCCGGGCCGCTCGCGCGCGGGTGGGTTGACGGCGATTTCCCCGGGGCTCACGCCCCGGGCTGGGTTCTGGCGTCCCATCGGGGCTTCTCACTGCTTGCCGGTGGCGAAGGCGAGGGTGAGCAGGGTCTTCTGCTCCAATTCGTGGGCCTTGGCGGAGCCGGTGGCGGGGCTGGAGGAGGCGGAGCGCTTCACCGTGCGCACGGGGCGGCCCGGCAGCAGGCGCTTCAGCCGCGGCAGCACGAACCACAGCGCCCCCATGTTGGCGGGCTCTTCCTGCACCCAGACGATCTCGCGCGCGGCCGGGTGCCGCTCCAACTCCTGCGCCAGCTCGGCCTCGGGAAAGGGATAGAGCTGCTCCAGGAAGACGATGGCGGTCTTGGAATCCTTCAAGCGCTTGCGCTCGGCGCGCAATTCGTGGCCGATCTTTCCGGTGCACAGCAGCACGCGCCCGGCGCGCTCGATCTCAGTCTCGGGAAGGACGTTCTGGAAGCGCGGGCGCGCGAACTCCTCCAGGCGGGACGCGGCGTCGGGATGGCGGAGCATGCTCTTGGGGGTGAAAACCACCAGCGGCTTGCGCCACTTGCGCAGCGCCTGCCGGCGCAGCAGGTGGAAGTATTGGGCGGCGGTGGAGGGCTGCGCGACCTGCAGGTTGTCCTTGGCGGCCAATTGCAGGAAGCGCTCCATGCGGGCGCTGGAGTGTTCCGGGCCCTGGCCTTCGTAGCCGTGGGGCAGGAGCACGACCACGCCCGAGAGCAGGCCCCACTTGTCCTCGCCGGCGGAGATGAACTGGTCGAGGATGACCTGGGCGCCGTTGGCGAAGTCGCCGAACTGCGCCTCCCACAGCACCAGGGTCTCGGGATAGTCGCGG
>DASPRL010000043.1 GCA_035624475.1 Terriglobales bacterium | reverse complement strand
CTCGGCCAGGCCGAGGTGATCGGGCGCGGGCTTCCGGGGCTATACTCTGGGCGGTGGGCCATCGGCCCCCGGGAGGGATCATGCGCGCTCGCTTCGTCCTGCTGGTTGTGGTGCTGCTGGCAGCTCTGCCGGGAGCCCCTCAGGAGGCTCCCATCACCCGCGACCAGACGCGCGAGTTGCTGCGTTCCTCACTGGAGCGCTACGGTCCGCTCTCCGACGTGAACATCAGCTTCCACCAGAGCGAGAAGCAGCCCTACAACTTCGTGGGCATCATGACCACGGGCCTGAAGAACTCGCAGGAGCTGGAGGTGGTGGTCGGGGTCTCGGACAAGAGCACCATCAGCGTCCACGTCTACCCGCACTACAACAGCCACTACATCAACGTGGACAAGGCGCGCGATCCTTCCGGCCTGATGCTGCACCTGCTGCACATGAACCACGACCACTTCTTCTACTGGGGCGCGGACGACGACCACGACGTCTTCGCCGGTTACACCTTTACCCTGGAGTCGGGTTATCCGGACGAGGCGATCCGCATCGTTCTGCGCAGCATCCGCGCCAACGACGACTACGTGGGCGAGCTCCGTCCTTACATCGACGGCAGCGCCGCCGCGCAGTAGCGGCCCCGGCCCCGGTTCCACCGGATTCCGGCTCAGTTGCCCTTGCCCTTCCCTTTGCCGGGAGCCGGGCCCTTGCCAGGAGCCGGGCCTTTGCCGGCGGCGGGTGGGCTGGCGCCACTGTCGGCATTGTCGCGGGTGATGAGCACGTTTTCGGAGACGGTGCCGGGAAAATCCACCGAGTAGGAGCCGTCGTCCTGCTTGACCCAGTGCACCTTGTCCTTGATCAGGGTGCCGGAGATGCTGTTCTCTCCCTCGCCCACCGTGCCTTCGATGGTGACCGCCCGCCCGGCCACCTGCTGGCGCACCGGGTCGGGCAGACTCTTGGAGACCTCGTCGAGGGTGAGGGTGTGGATGAGGTGGATCTTCCCATAGCTCTTCGCGCCCAGCGCGGCGCTGCCGCTGAACACGGCCTTCTGCGAGGCCATCTGCACCTTGCCGCAGGAGTCCACGAACTTCACGCTGCCCACCGGCGCCCCGGACCACGCCCCGGTGAGATCGCAGATCACGTGCACGGTGATGGTGTAGGCGAAGCCGTAGTTCCCGTTCAACGGGACGTCGTTGGGGCCGTTGCCGTGGATGCCGCCCTTGCCCGGCTTGGGCGCGTCGGGGATGCCGGCGTTGTACTTCACCACGTCGCCTTTGACGGTGATGGTCGCCTTGCCGTACTTCTTGCCGGTGATCACCAGCCGCCCGTCCCGGATGCTGGCCTCGGCGATGTCAGGATCAGAACTCTGGATGGACTCGCCCGTGGTCTGCACGTTGAAAGGGAACTCCGAGGGTTTGCATTTGCACACCGTCACCGTCTGCTGGACGGGAGTGGGGCCGGCCTCGCCGCCGCCGGCGTTCCCGCCCTTGTCGCCGGCGTTCTGAGCGTTCTTGCCGCCCTTGCCGCCGCTGTTGTCCTTGCCCTTGGCGTTCTTGTCCGTAGAGGGTTTGCTGGTCTTGGGCGTCTTGTCCTTGGGCTTGCCGCCGGAGGCGGTGGCGGGCTTTCCGGAGGGGTTCTTGCCGCCCTTCGGGGTGGCTGGGGTCTTGCCCTTGCCGGCGGCGGCCGCGCTGGCGCCGCTGGCCAGCGCCATGGCCGAGGCCCGCTGGTGCTCGGCGTCGGTCTTGAGCTGAGCCGCCTGCTTCATCAGAGCGTCTTTCTGGGCCGGACTCTTGGCTGCCTGGCCCAGCACCGCCGCCTGCTGTGCGACCTCGCCGGTCATCTGCTGGAACAGGTCCCCGATCTTCTTCTCGTTCTGCTGCCAGGCCGCAAGGTCGCTCTGCAGGGAGGCCGCCTGCGGGTCGCTCCCGGTCTTGCGCAGGGCGTCGAGTTCGGCCTGCAGGGCGGCCAGCTTGAGCTCGTAGAACGGCCGGACGTCTTTCCAGGCGGCCGCCATCCAGTCATTCCAGGCGGCCGCATCCTGGGGCGCAGGCGTGCCCTTGGCCTTGTAGGCGGCGTTGAGCGTGCCGGCGACCGCGGCGCTGCCGTACTTCGCATCCATGGCCGCCAGGCGCCCCTGCACGGCGGCGATCGCGGCCTGCACCTGCTTCGCGGGGTCCGGCGCCGGGGCCGGCTTGGCCGCTGACGGCGTGCCCTGTGCCATCGCAAGCAGCGACAACAGCAGCGAGATGGATGCTCCTGCTATCCAGCGAATCTTCTTTTCCATAATCCCTCCGCGGAATCTCGCTTTACTCTCCCAAGGCCCCAGGGTCTGCCGGCGGCTTGGACGCGGGGCCCGCGCCACCGCCACCCGGAGTCCCTCCGCCGCCGAACAAGGACGCATCCTCGGCGGAGGTCCCGGTTCCTTCGTCGGCGTCGGCTTTCTTGGGTGGTTGGGGCGTGTCCTGCCCGCCGCCTCCGCCGAACAGCGAATCATCGTCGGTGGAGGGCCCTTCGCCCTCCTCGTCGTCCTTCTTCTTGCGGCTGCGCTCATAGAGGACGCAGCCCGCCAGCACCCCGCCCCCGCACGCCGCCTTGGTGCCGTTGTCGGGGATGGAGCCGCAGTCGTCGGGACCGCTGCAGTCGCCCGCGAACGCCGGGGTCGCAAACAGCAGCAGGCAGCAGGCCGCCACCCACGACCAGAAGATCCACGCGCTTCCTCGTCTCATGGCTCCTCCTCTCAGAAGCGCAGGTAGCGCTGGGTCAGCCCGCCCAGCACCGCGCCGTAGGCCAAGTGGCCGATCATGCTCACCGCGATGAAGTCCACCTTGTTGGTGACGCGCAGGAAAAACGGAAAGAGCCCCAGCATGCAGCACTCCATCAGGATGCCGTAGCCCAGGCCCCACCACCAGCGCCGGCGCCCCGCCAGCAACGCGTAGATCACGCCAAAGGTGGCCCCGTTCCAATAGTGATAGGACCAGCCGGCGACCTTGGCGGCGAGGCTGGCCATCGGCCGCCCCGTGATCCAACTGCCGAACATGAGGATGGGGACGAAGCCGTTGTAGCCGAACAGGTGGCCGCGCTCGACCAGGTAGCGCACCCCGTCGTACACCACGGTGGCAACCAGGCCCGCCCACAGGCCCACCCCGAGCCCGTTGGTCAGCATGCGGGCATTGATCTTCCTGGCGTAGGCGGCCAGGGCGTAGATGGCCAGCAGCGAGGGGACGCCGAAGACCTCCAGGAAGAAGGGCATGGGCAGCACATGGAAGACGTGCGCCACCAGCGCCGCCAGCGAGACCGCGGCGCAGGCGATGAGGCTCCAGCGCAGCGCCCGCTCGGTGCCTGGCTTCGGAGAAGCGGCCTGGGGCGGTGACGTCATCGGGCTCCCGCGGCCGCAGCCCTGGGAGGAGCGGGCCGCCCGCCTCCCGCCGTCTCCAGGAAGTTCTTCTCGAAGCGGGCGGCCAGCAGCCGCATCCCCCAGGCCAGAATGAAGGCCACCACGGCGGTCAGCGCCCCGATGGCCATCTCCAGGATGGAATTGCCGTTGGCGCCGAAGTGCTGGAAGGCCTTGGCGCCCCAGTTGGCGTGGGCGTAGATCTGGAGCTGGGAGAAGAAGGCGAGCCCCAGCCAGGCCACCGCGGCGATGCCGCAGGCGCTGATCGTGTTGTGCACCAGGCTGCGCAGGTGGTCGCCCTTGGGCGAGCGGCGCCAGGCCTGGGCGCGGCGGGCGGTGGCCGTACCTGCCGCCCAGCCCAGCAGCAGCAGCAACGTGAGCGCCTGCATGTCGTTATAGCCCGCGGGCTGGAGCCCGAGGCCAGCCGCCAGGCTGGACTGGAAGGCGATGAACTCGTGGGGCTGGGGATAGAGCAGCGCCATCACGGCCACGCCCAAGCCGACCTGCAGGATGCGTCGCTCGGCGGAGAACTGCGCCACCTCGTCGGTCGCGACATTGGAGAAGGCGTGCGGCGGCGCCACAACGTACTGCCACAGCAGCAGCAGCACCAGCACCGTGCAGGCCAGGGTCAACTGGAAGGGGGCCAGGCGGGTAGCGAAGGCCAACGAGGTCCAGATCCAGTTGGCTAGGCTTTCCATCCCCGGCCTCACCAGCAGGAGAGCGAAGAAGAGGAAGGCAGCGATGGCGACCATCTGCAGCCAGCGGCGCTTGGCCCAGGCCACCACATCCGCCGGGGGCGCGGGCGGGGCCTGCTCCACTCGCTTGCAGAGATCGCGGGTGGCCTGGAGCTGCTCCTGCAGGGCGCGGTTGGAGCCGTCGCGGCGCAGCTCGGCGGCGAGGTTCTCCTCCTGGCGCCGCAGATGGCCGGCCAGGCTGGCGCGCCGGGCCTCCAGGAACTTCAGGCCTACCGCCGCGGTCACCACCGCCTGCAGGTCCTTGGCCACGGACTGCGGGCTGCTCTTGCTCCACCCAACCTCCCACACCACCGCGCCGATCAGCGCGACCAGGGTAAGCCAGGGAAGCAGGTTGCCGTGCAGGTTGATCTTGAGCAGTTCCAGTGAAAGCAGCGAGCCGGCCAGGTCGGCGTGGGCGTCGAGGGCGCAGACGATCACCGCCGCCGCAATGGCGAGATAGGCCAGGACCCGGTTGCGCAGGAAGCGCAGCGCGGCCGCGCCCGCCAGCGCGATCAGTCCCGTCCAGTAGGCGTAGCCGGCGACGGTGACGGCCGCAGCGTAGGTGCTGGCGCCGGAGGCGGTGCCCGGAGGCAGGAAGGAGAAGCCGCTGACCGAGTTGGCCAAGCGCGCCACCGCCAGGAAGGCGCCCAGGAACTCGTAGCCGAGGCCGAGCAGGAAGGCCGCCAGGAAGGCGTCGCCGACGCTGCCGGCCTGCCGCCAGCTCCGCCGCCCCAGCAGCAGCAGGACGGGAGCCGCCATCAGCAGTTGCTGGGAGACATTGATCAGCAGGAGGTACACGGGGCTGCCGCCGAAGCGGTAGGAGTTGAAGAAGGTCCAGGCGACCGGGTTGGCGACGGTGCCCAGGAACGCGCCCAGCGCAAACCAGGTCAGCAGGGTGCGCACCCCCAGCGTGGTGCGGAAGCAGATCAGGCGGATGACCAGCAGCGTCCAGCCCAAGACGATGGCGAGCACCACCAGTGGCATAGGCTCCTCCGCAAGCGTGCGGGCGCGAAATATATCGTGCGGCCGAGCACGCTGGTTCGTACCCCTTCAGGATGAAGGCCTGGGAAAAGTTGGCGGAGCATAGGCGAAATCGTGGCCAGTGTCAACCGCTGGGCCGGCGCCGGCGCGACGGGCAACCGTCTCTGGCGGCAAGGCCGCTCCGCGATGGCCCGATTCTAGTATCCTGTGCCTTCGCTCAAGCCGCCCACGGAGGCCGATGAACGACTACCTGCTGTCGCTGGTGCTGGGGATCATCGAGGGCCTGACGGAGTTCCTGCCGGTCAGTTCGACCGCGCACCTGCGCATCGCCGAGGCGCTGCTGGGCGTGGACCTGGGCAACGGCTACTGGAAGATGTTCACCATCGTCATCCAGTTGGGCGCCATCCTGTGCCTGCCCTTCTACTTCCGCAAGCGCATCGGCGATTTCCTGGGCAGCTTCCCGCGCGGACGCAAGGGCGACCGCACCTGGCTCACCCACCCGCTCTCGCTCACCATGGTCGCCTTCGTAGTGACCGCGGTCCCCTCGCTGCTGCTCACCAAGGTGATCGGCAAGCACTTGGAGAGCCTGGTGGTGATGGGCACGGCGCTGGTGGTGGGCGGGGTGATCATGTGGATCGTGGACGCGCTCTGCGGCACGCCCCACCCCGGCCATCCCTTCCGCACCCAGGACATGGAGGAGATGAACTTGCTGCAGGCGGTGTGGATCGGGGCCTGCCAGATCTTCTCCGCCGTCTTCCCCGGAACTTCGCGCTCCATGTCCACCATCGCCGCCGGGCAGGTGGCGGGGATGACGCGGGCCTCGGCGCTGGAGTTCAGCTTCTTCCTCTCCATGCCCACCATGGTGGCCGCCACCGGCTACGACCTCTACAAGTCCGTGATCCCGCACCACGGGGTGAATCCTCTTGGGGCCACGCATATCGATGCCCACGGCTGGGCGCTGCTGGGGATCGGCTTTGTCGTAAGCTTCATCGTTGCCTATGGTTCCGTCGCCTGGTTCATGCATTGGGTGAGGAGCCGCGGCTTCGCCCCCTTCGCCGCCTACCGCATCGTGGCGGGAGCGCTGGTGCTGGCCTGGGCGTGGAAGTGGATCGGCTAGCGCTCTCAA
>DASPRL010000042.1 GCA_035624475.1 Terriglobales bacterium | reverse complement strand
GAGAAGGTCCTGCAGTTCTATCGCAAGGAGCTGGGCGCGATGGGCAAGATGATCGAATGCCCCAACGGCGTGGACGCGGATGTGAAGGGCGACAACCCTTCCGACTGGAAGCAGGATGTCCGCTGCCGCACCGCGCCCGAGTCCGGCCGGGTCTCCGGCCAGGTGGATCTAGCGGTGGGCACGAGAGACCATCATCACCTGGTCGACGTGAAGCCCCTGGACAAGGGCTGCCGCTTCGCCCTCGTCTACGTGGAAACCCGCGGCGAACGCCAGACCATGTAGCTCCGCGGGTTGCGCGCGTGCGCACCCCTGCGGTACCTTGGCCTGCGTGGAACATCCCTGTCATCAGTGCGGCGCGGCGGTGGAGGAGGGCGTCCCCTTCTGCCAGAGCTGCGGCGCGCCGCAGATTCGCGTAGCTCCCGCTCCCTCTTCGCTCCCGCCCTCCGGGCCGTCGCTTCCGCCCGGCACTCCGGAGAACCTCCAGCCTCCGGCCCAGCCAGTGCCCCTGCCCTCGGCGCCCCAGTCCGTGGACTGGCACCTTGGCCTGACGGCCGCGGCGGTGGGCGGCTTGGCGGCCGCTCTCGCCTCCCTGGTTCCCGTGGTCAGCCTGGGCTGCTGCCTGTGGATGCTGGGCGGTGGCGCTCTGGCCGTCTCCTTCTATCGCCGCCGTTCCCGCGCCGACGTCACCTCCGGCATGGGCGCGCGCCTGGGCGCCGCGGCGGGCGTGCTGGGATTCTTCCTCTTCGCCGCTCTGACCGCGCTCCGCCTGTTCGTGGAGGTGGTGGTTCTCCACATGGGCGGCCGCATCCGCTCGGAACTGCGCCAGGCCCTGGAGCAGTCTGCCGCCCGCAACCCCGATCCCCAGGTCCAGGCCATGGTGCAGTGGATGATGTCGCCGCAGGGCTTCGCCACCTTCGTCACCGTCGGTATGTTGTTGTTTTTTATAGCCTTTGTCGTGTTTTGTACGGCGGGCGGAGCGCTCGGCGCCTCGCTATTCGGCAAGCGCGACCGCGCCTGACCCCTGGCTCTCTGTTTCCCTTCTGGACACCGCCCGTCAGGTTCGTCTTGCCCCTTTCGCCACCCCTCCCGTATGATTCTGCACCGCAGCCATTTCCCCCGAACGCCTGCGCCCAACGAGCCCATCTGTGAGTTCGCAGCCGCAACCGCGTCCGCCGCAACTGCGTGAAAAGACGCAGCTTATGTCGGCCTCCGAGATCGAGCGCACGCTCGTGCGTCTGGCCCACGAGATCGTGGAGAAGAACAACGGAGTGGAGAACCTGGGCCTGGTCGGCATCCGCCGCCGCGGCGTCTTTCTCGCCGAACGCCTGGCCAAGCTGATTCAGCGCATCGATCGCAAGACCGTGCCCGTGGGCAGCCTCGACATCGCCCTCTATCGCGACGACCTTTCGCCCATCGCGCCCAAGCCGGTGGTACAGAAGGGGGCCATCGGCTTCGACGTGGCCGGCAAGGACATCATCCTGGTGGACGACGTCCTCTACACCGGCCGCACCATCCGCGCCGCGCTGGACGCGCTTTTCTCCCACGGCCGTCCCCGCCGGGTGCAACTCTGCGTGCTCATCGATCGCGGCCACCGCGAGTTGCCCATCGAGGCCACCTTCGTGGGGCGCAAGGTCCAGACCACGCGCGAGCAGAACGTCGAAGTTCAGCTCAAGGAAGTCGACAACGTGGAGAAGGTGCTACTCATGGAGAGGATGGGCTGAGCCATGAAGCGCTCCCTGCTCAGCATCGAAACCATGAAGCCGGAGGAGATCTCGGGCCTTCTGCGCCTGGCCCGGCGCATGCAGTCCAACGGCTCGCGCCCGCTGTTGCGCGACCGCCGTGTGGCCCTGCTCTTCTACGAGCCTTCCACCCGCACCCGCATCTCTTTCGAGTACGCCGCCAAGGCGCTGGGCGCCACCACCAGCGTGGTGCACGCCACCGCCTCCAGCATCGCCAAGGGCGAGTCGCTGATCGACACCGGCAAGACCCTGGCCGCTCTGGGCTCCGACGCCATCGTCATCCGCCATCCCGCTGCGGGGGCGCCCCACCTGCTCGCCCGCCATCTCCAGGTCCCGGTCATCAACGCCGGCGACGGCATGCACGAGCACCCGTCCCAGGCCCTGCTCGATGCCTTCACCATCCTCAAGCACAAGAAAGAGCTGAAGAGCCTGAAGATCGCCATCATCGGCGACATCTACCACAGCCGGGTCACTCGCTCCAACGTCCACCTGCTCTCGAAGTTCAGCGCGCAGGTGGTGTTGTGCGGCCCGCCGGAACTGGTTCCCGATATGGCCGCCACGCTGGCTCCCGGGGTGCGCGTCACGCGCCACGTGGAGGACGCTCTGCGCGGCGCCGACGTCATCATGGCGCTGCGCGTCCAGAAGGAGCGCCTGGCCGGACGCAAGCTGCGCGTCGGCGACTACGTGGCCGGCTACCAGCTCACTCCCGAGCGCCTGCGCCTGGCCAAGCGCGATGCCATCCTCATGCATCCCGGCCCCGTCATCCGCGGCATGGAGATCACCGGCGAATTGGCCGATCTGCCCCAGTCGGTCATCGAGGAGCAGGTGCACAACGGCGTGGCCGTGCGCATGGCGGTGCTGGCCAACTGCCTGGGGGTGGCGGGATGAAAGAGCGCCCCGACAAGATCCCTTCGCTGCTCCTCCGCAACGGGCGGGTGGTGGACCCGGCCGCCAAGGTGGACGCCGAGATGGACGTGCTGCTGCGCGACGGCCGCGTCGCCGAGGTCGCCCCGCGCAACAAGCTGCGCTGCCATCCCGACGAGACCTTCGACGCCAAGGGCCTGATCGTCGCCCCCGGCTTCATCGATCTCCACGTCCACCTGCGCGAGCCCGGCCAGGCCCGCAAGGAGACCATCGCCACCGGCACCCGCGCCGCCGCCGCCGGCGGCTTCACCACGGTCTGCTGCATGCCCAACACCGCCCCGGTGAACGACACCCCGGAGGTCACGGCCTGGCTGCAGGACCCCGCCCGCGGCGCCCTGGTCAACGTGCTGCCCGTGGCCGCCGCCACCGTGGGCTCCAAGGGGGGGCGCCTCACCGACTTCCGCTCCCTGCAGCGCGCCGGCGCCGTGGCGGTCACCGACGACGGCAAGCCCATCCTCGACGAGTTGCTGATGCGCGAGGCCTTGAAGACCGCCGCCGCCTTCGACCTGCTGGTCATCCAGCACGCCGAGGACACCCGCCTCACCGCCGGCTGCTCCATGCACGACGGCTCCACCTGCTTCCGCCTGGGCCTGCGCGGGATGCCCGCGGAAGCCGAGGCCGCCATCGTGGAGCGCGACGTCCAGTTCGCCGCCCAGGCGCGCGCCCGCCTGCACGTCGCCCACGTCTCCACCGCCGCCGCCATCAAGGCCATCCGCCGCGGCAAGCGCAATCGCACCCGCGTCACCTGCGAGATCACGCCCCACCACTTCACCCTCACCGACGAGGCCGTCGGCGAGTACGACACCAACGCCAAGATGAACCCGCCGCTGCGCTCCGCCGCCGACCGTGAGGCCCTGCTCTCCGCCCTGGCCGACGGCGCCGCCGATGCCATCGCCACCGACCACGCTCCCCACGCCGCCTACGAGAAGCAGGTGGAGTTCGAGAGCGCGCCCTTCGGGGTCACCGGACTGGAGACCGCGCTGGCCCTGGCGGTCACCAAGCTGCACGCCGAGAAGCGCGTGCCCCTGGTGCGCCTGGTCGAACTGCTCTCCACCAACCCCGCCCGCATCCTGGGGCTGAAAGCGCGCGGCACCCTGGTGCGCGGCGCCATCGCCGACGTCACTCTCTTCGATCCCAAGAAGCGCTGGACCTTCGAGGCCGCCAAGTCGCTCTCGAAGTCGCGCAACACTCCCTTCGACGGCTGGCAGCTCACCGGCCGCGTCCTGGCCACCATCGTCGGCGGCCGCCTCGTCCACCGGTTGGAATAGGGATTCTCGGAGGCGCACGGTTTCAGACTTCGCCCCACCGTCTGGGATTGTCATCCTGAGCGCGGCGAGGGATCCGCTCTGCGGGAGACCGAGGCAGCGAAGGATCCCTATCGGCTGGATGGATCCGAGGTGAGCGCCACTTGTCAGGCGCGTAGCGACGCCATTCGTTAGCCCAGCGCTTCAGCGCTGGGTCAGGAGCCGCCAATGCCCGAGTCCCGCAGGGACGGCACAGACTTCGGAGGGGCACGGCTTCAGCCGTGCCAAAGAGACCGCTCTACCCTTTGAGTTCTCGAGGAAGCCCGCAGCGCCAGCGAGGGCGACCCGAGGGAACTGGCCGCCACCACCGCCGCCATCCCCACTCCCAGAACTACGCCAAAGACGAACCGCAGGTCTATCCAGTTGCCGTGCAGCCCCGCCATCTCCGTCGCCACATCCAGCCCGTTGATGACCGCCGCCACCGCCAGGAACCGCACCGCCACCCGCCGCGGCCACCGCATCCAGGCACCGACTGCCGCACCCAGGTAGATGCCCAAACAGCGCGCGCACACCGCCACCGGCGCGCCCGCGATCCAAAACGATCGCTGCGCTTCCTGGTGGCATACCCGCGAGAAGAACTCCCGAATCGCCCACGCCGCCAGTAGATGCCCGCTCAGCAGCGGCGCCGCCAGCGCGGCGAACGCCAGCGTGCCGGGCAACGCCCAGACGAGAATGATCCCCTTCTTCAATTCCTCTGTGCCCTCTGTGTCCTCTGTGGTTAACTCAGGATCCCCATCTTCTTCCCCACCCGCTTCAGCACTTCCAGCGCGCGGTCCAATTCGTCGCGCGTGTGAGTGGCGGTCATGATGGTGCGCACCCGTGCCTTGCCCTCGGGCACGGTGGGGAAGGTGATGCCCGTCCCCAACACGCCCTCCTGGAAAAGGGCGCGCGAGAACTCCATCGTGGTCTTGCCCTCTCCCAGGATGATCGGCGTGATCGGCG
>DASPRL010000041.1 GCA_035624475.1 Terriglobales bacterium | reverse complement strand
TACACCGCAATCCGACTCGACAAGCCGAATCCCCTCACTGGCGATACCAAGTACTGGTTGCCATATCTCCGTGTGCGTCCGGCCAAAGGACATGTTGTGTTCCGCGGCCACCTGATGGCGATTGTGGATTCCGGTTCTCCGTACTGCCTCTTTCGGGCCGATGTTGCTACTGCCATCGGTATTCGAGACATCACGACTGGCATAGAAGGCGATATTGGCAGCGTCAAAAAGGGCCAGGGTGACACTGTTTACTTTCATAAGATCCAGCTTTATATCGAGTCAGACTGGAGAATCGATGTAATGGCCGGGTTCACTCCGAACCTATCCGTTGCGGCCCTGCTCGGACGGAACGGTTTCTTCGACCAGTTCTTGGTCACGTTTGACCACTCAGGCAGCCCTCCCGCCCTTGAAGTCAGCAAGATAGACCGAGTGCAATAGAACTTAAGCGCCCAGGTCTTCCAACCTGACCAGCTACCGGAACCTGCGCCGCTACTGCCCGCCCTCCCACTTGGCCTTCACCGCCGGGGGCAGGTTGCTCATGTTGCCGATGAAGAGCGTGACCTTCCACATCTGCTCCTCGCTCAGCGTCCCTTTCCAGCCGGGCATGCCGGTGTAGCGGACTCCGTTCTCGACGATCCAGAAGTTCTCGTTGTCGGGCATGTCGGCGGGATCTTTCAGGAACTGCGGCGCCGGCGGATAGAAAGAGCGACCCAGCGCATTGTCCTTCTTGGCGGGCGAGCCGTGGCAGACCGCGCAGTTCATGGTGTAGATCACCATGCCCTGGTTGAGGTTGTCCTCGTTGGCCTCAAAGGGATTGGTTGCCTTGGGCGCGTGCCGCTCCACCGAGGCGTCCATGGCGTGCCCGGCGATGCCCGCCTCCCAACTCGGGGGCGGGACGTTGGCGCGGGTCGGCAGGAAGCCCAGCAGCGCAACGCACAGGCCGCCCACCACCGCCACCAGGATCGTGAGCAGCACTCCCAGGAAGAACTTCTTCATGATGTCCTCCATCGGCGGCCTCAGCCGCACTTGCTTCTGATTGCCGAACCAGCTCTTAGGTTTCAGTAGCGCATCAGCCAGCGCGCCTTCTCCACCACGTCTGCCACCTTGGGCAGGAAGAATTCCTCCAGCGGCGGGGAGAAGGGAACCGGCGTGTCGAGCGAGGTGATGCGCAGCACCGGGGCGTCCAGGTCGTCGAAGGCCCCCTCGTGGATCACCGCCGTGACCTCGCCGGCGATGCCCCCGGTGCGCGTGTCCTCGTGCAGCACCATCGCCCGGTTGGTCTTCTTCACCGTCTGCGCGATGGCCTCGCGGTCGAGCGGCGAGAGCGTACGCAGGTCCAGCACCTCCAGCTCGACGCCTTCCTTGGCCAGCGCATCCGCGGCCTCCAAAGCCAGCAGCAGCATGGCGCCGTAGGTGATCACGCTGACGTCCCGCCCCGCGCGCGCCACCCGCGCCTTGCCCAGCGGCACCGCGTAGTCCTCCGCCGGCAACTCTTCCTTGATCCGCCGGTAGAGGAACTTGTGCTCCAGAAAAAGTACGGGATTATTGTCGCGGATGGCCGCCTTGATCAGCCCCTTGGCGTCGTAGGCGGTGCCCGGCGCCACCACCTTGATGCCCGGGGTGTGCGCGAAGTACATCTCCGGGTTCTGGGAGTGGAAGGGCCCGCCATGGACGCCGCCGCCGCAGGGCCCGCGCAGCACCAGCGGCACGGGTGCGCCCCAGCGGTAGTGCGCCTTGGCCACCATGTTGGTGATCTGGTTGAAGGCACAGCCGATGAAGTCGATGAACTGGAACTCGGCCACCGGGCGCAGGCCGGTGAGCGCTGCCCCGAAGGCCGCGCCCACGATGGCGCTTTCGGCGATGGGGGTATCGATCACGCGCTCCGGGCCGAAGTGATGCACGAAGCCGTCGGTCACCTTGAAGGCGCCGCCGTAGATGCCAATGTCCTCGCCGATGCAGAAGACCGTGGGGTCGCGCTCCATCTCCTCCCAGATCCCCTGGCGGATGGCTTCGAGATAGGTGATGGGGGGCATCTATGCTATACTCCGAATTGTACAATTCGTACGATTTGTACAGGAGGCAGCATGGCCAAGCGCGTAAGCGCCAGCAAGGCCCGCGACCAGTTCGCGGAGATCATCAACCAGGTCGCGTACGGCAAACACACGGTGCTCATCCACCGCCGCAAGAAGCCGGTGGCGGCGGTCATCCCCATTGACGACCTCAAGCTGCTGGAGGAGATCGAAGAGGAGATCGACATTCGCGAAGCGAGGAAGGCCAGGCGCGAGAAGGGCCGAAGTATTCCCTGGGAAGAGGTCAAGAAGCGCCTGAAGCTGTGACGGCAGAGCCCGGCCATGCGCTACTCCATCGCATTCCGCCCAGCCGCCTTGCGTTCCCTGGAGAGCCTGCCCCGACCCCTGCAGGAACGCATTTGGACCGCCATCGGAGCCCTGGCCGACGCCCCATATCCGCCTGGTGCCAAGAAGCTGAAGGGGCCCGAACGGTACTGGCGCATCCGGGTCGGCGACTATCGTGTGGTCTACGATGTTCAACATGAGCGACTGGTAGTGCTGGTGGTCCGCGTCGGCCATCGCCGCGAAGTCTACCGCTGAGCCGGTTCGCGCTTTGCGCTTCATCCCCCCAGATCCCCTGGCGGATGGCTTCGAGATAGGTGATGGGCGGCATGATCTACTACCGTTCCCCCCTTCTCAGTCTTCTGGACGATTGTGAGAGTCGTGAAGCCGTGCCCTTCCGCAACTTGCTCCCCAGGCAGGATGCAATCGTTGTATGGGTGTTCGACGCTGTCTTTCCCCACTTGGATGAGAAACACGGAAACCGCCACATGCAAGCTGGTAATCAACTTGTCCCGGGAGTTCGCACTTGCAAGCTTCTCGGGCTCCAGCAGCACCACTTTGTTCTTGTCCCGAAAGGTGATCGACTCACCAGGTTCGAGGGTTTTCAAGGAGGTTGGTTCCTCGACGGCCCCGAAAAGCATGCGCGAACAGCTCCTATCCGGCTCGTAGTCAACATGGATACACAAGGCGACATACGTCTTTAGAGCCGGATGCTTCTTAAGGAGGCCGACGCGATCCGTTTCGATGGGAATCGTGATTGGCTGCTCACCGGAGTTCTTCAACTCTACGTCAAGGAGCATCTCGTCACCCAAAACATACTCCTGCCGGTCGCTGCCGAGTATCTCCACCTCCAGTTCCTCGGTCTTAGTGGATCGCTGCTCCTCGGGCACCTTGGACGGACACCACATCGCCGTGCCCCAGGTCTTTTCCTTCTTTGTCAAGTCGTAGTCGGGGGTTTGAGACAAAGCCCAGGGGCTGAAGAGAGCTAGCGCAAGCAGCGAGAGCCAGATGTGTATGAGCTTGTTCATTACTTCAAGTGCACCGCCGCTTCTGTCTCCTGCGGCCTGCCTCCCGCCCCCTGCCTCCTGAACTTGGGCACTGCGTACTTGGGCCGGATCTCGTGGCAGCCCTCGCAAAACACGCCGCCCGCAGCCGTCTCCGGCCGGGGCATAGGCGAATTCACCGCGAACTCGCGGTCCGCGTCAATCTGCTGGTCCACGGTGGCGACGAGCGCCTGGTTCTCCTGCGCCGTCAGCCACTTCTTCTCCAGCAGGAACTTCTCGAAGCGCGCGATGGGGTCGCGCTTCTGCCAGTACTCGAAGAGCGGCCGGGGCACGTACTGCGCGGCATCGTGGATGGCGTGGCCCTTCATGCGCATCATCTTGGCCTCGATCAGCGTGGGCCCTTCGCCGCGGCGGGCGCGCTCGCAGGCCTCGTGCGCCACGTCATAGACCTGGCAGGGGTCGGTGCCGTCCACGATCACCCCGGGGATGCCGTAGGCCAGGGCGCGGTCGGCCAGGTCCTTGATGGCGAACTGCCGCTCCCCGGGCGTGGAGTAGCCCCACAAGTTGTTCTCCACGATCAGCACCAGGCCCAGCTTCTGCACGGCGGCGAAGTTCAGGCCCTCGTAGGTCACGCCCGTGGATTGCCCGCCGTCGCCGATGTAGGTCATGGCGGCGATCTGCCGCCCCTGGTAGCGCGCGCCCAGCGCCACTCCCGCCATCACCGGGATCAGGTCGCCCAGCATGGAGATGGGGGCGCACACGTTGCGCTCCTGGATGTCGCCAAAATGAGAAGACGCGTCGCGGCCTTTGGTCGGCGAGCCCGCCTTGGCCATGTACTGCATCATGATGTCGCGTGCCGGGAAGCCCTTCACCAGCATGGCGCCCTGGTTGCGGATCATGGGCGCCAGCCAGTCTTCCTTCCTGAGCGCATAGGCGGAGGCGCAGGAGCAGCCCTCCTGCCCCAGCCCGAAGTACACCCCGCCCACCACCAGGCTCTGCTTGTAGAGGTTCTCGAGCGCCGCCTCCATCTTGCGGTTGAGCAGCATCCAGCGGTAGATCTCGAGGCACTGCTCTTTCTTGAGGTAGCGCGATTCGCGGATGGGCGGAGCGGGTGCGCTCAGGTCGCCGCGCACCTCGTAGTGGACCTCGCCGCCTTCCGCCACCTCCACCACCTGAGCGTCGAACTTTTCCAGGCGCCAGTCGGGGATGCCGCGGGGGTTGTAGCGGACCGCACCGCCGGAGAAGGGAAGATCGGTGCGAGGAGGGCGTGTCGCCCGCCCCGCTTCTCGAGCAGTGGGCGCGGCGGTCGCGGGAGTCGCCGCAAAGAACGCCTCGCGCGGTACGCGGAAAATCGAGGCCAGGGTCTTGATGCGGGCCGGGCGGGGCACCTTGCTGCCGCTCTCCCAGTAGGTGACGGTGGCGGAGGTGACTTGGAGCTTTTCGGCCAGGTCGCGCATGGTCCAGCCGCGGCTCTCCCGCAACTGGCGCAGCTTGCTCCCCGAAAAAGCGTTCCCGGCGGCCATCGCGTTCAAAAGTTAAGCAAAGTTAGCATGCCCTTGTCAAGCCTTGCGGTTAGCTAAAGTTAACTCTTGGGTGGGGGCGCCTCAGGCGCGGAAGTTCTCATCCTCGCCCTGCATTTGCCTCAGCTCCGCCGGCAGCTTCATGGGGACCCCCACCGTCCGCCCCAGCAGCGCATCCAGGGTCTCGACCCAAAGCACCTGGCTCGAGAAGACGCGCCCGAAGTTGCGCGCCACCGACTGCGCCACTTCGTCGAGCGCCGGCGCCCGGGCCGATTCCTTGGCCATCGAAGTCACGGGCTTATCGGAGATGCCGCAAGGCACGATGAGCTGGAAGGCGTCCAGGCCGGTGCTCACGTTCAGGGCAAAGCCGTGCGAGGTCACGCCGCGGGAGATATGCACGCCGATGGCGGCGATCTTGCCGCCGCGCGTCCATACCCCGGTGCGCCCGGCCACGCGCTCGGCCTCGATCCCGAAGTCGGCGCAGGTGCGGATCAGCGCCTCTTCCACCCGGCGCACGAACGCCACCGCGCCCAGCCGCGGCTCGAAGCCGCGCAGGTCGAAGATGGGATAGCCGACCAGTTGCCCGGGGCCGTGGTAGGTGACGTCGCCGCCGCGGTCGCACTCGAACAGGGCCACGCCCCGCTGCCGCAGCGCCTCTTCGGACGCCAGCACGTTGCCGCGGTCGGCATTGCGTCCCAGGGTGATGACCGGGGGATGCTCGAGCAGCAGCAGCGTGTCCGCGATCTTGCCCTCTTTGCGCAGGGCGACCAGCGAGCGCTGCAAGTCCAGCGCCACGCTGTACTCCACCTGCCCGAGTTGGACGACGTTGATCACAGGTCTTGCGGCTTCAAGCCGGTGTGCTTGGCGATGCGGGCCAGCATTCGTGGGCCTACCTCGTCCTGATCGTGGAAGGCGAAGACGACATCCGGCCATCCTGAGCGGGAGAGTACGCGGTGCGACCCGGTCTGGCGCTTTACTGTCCAGCCAATCCTTATCAGAGCCGCGAGCACGCGTGAGGCCTTCGTGCTCGGCCACTGGCTCATGCCGCGCTGAACACCACGCTCACGAGTTCGGGCGCGGATTCACGGTGCTCCAGACGATCGGCGATGACCCGCAGGGCGAGCGCCTGCACCTTGGCCACAGCGTCGTCACGCGTTTGCGCGTAGCACAGGGTACCCGGCAACTCGCGGACTTCGGCGATCCAGCGTCCATCGGTCTCTTGCTCGATCTCAACCGTGAATCTCATGGTTCCAATGATACCCCGTTCTCATTCGCGTTCATCTGCGTGAATCCGCGGCGGTTCCTACACGTTGATGGCCAGCCCGTACACGCTGCTCACCGCGTCCAGCATGGCCTCGGAGAGCGTGGGGTGCGCGTGAATGGTGAACATCAGGTCGTCGGCGGTGGCCTCCAGGTCCATGGCGGCCACGGCCTCGGCGATCAGTTCGGTGGCCGAGGGCCCGATGATGTGCACTCCCAGGATCTCCCCGTACTGCGCATCGGAGACGATCTTGATGAAGCCTTCGTGCGCTCCCAGGATGGAGGCCTTGGAGTTGGCGGAGAAGGGGAACTTGCCCACGCTGATCTTGCGGCCGCTCTCCCGCGCCTGCGCCTCGGTCAGGCCCACGCTGCCGATCTGGGGCTCGCAGTAGGTGGCCCCGGGGACGCGCTCGCGCCGCACCGGGCGCGCCGCCTTGCCCGCGATCT
>DASPRL010000040.1 GCA_035624475.1 Terriglobales bacterium | reverse complement strand
AACCACATGCCGGCGATGAACAGGATGTTCCAGCGGTCCTGGCGGCGCTTCTCGATGTCGGCCATGGTGCGCTGTCCGGTCACGCTACCGTAGCCGCCCTTCTGCGCCTTCTTGGAGACCCCGAAGCCCTTATCGAACTTCTTCAGCAGCGAGAAGATGGTGAAGTGGGTGGTGGTCTGGAAGGGGTCGTAGTTGCGGGCCACGGCCAGGGCCATACCCAGCACGGAAAGGAACTTGCCGCGCCCGGCGTCGGTGACCTTGGCCACGTCCTTGGCCAGTTGGTCGACGTGCAGGAAGGCGGTGACGGGCGCCGCTTCCTTGGTCTGCTTATCCACCATGATGCCCATGCCCACGCCGCAGTTGGGATGGCAGCCGCAGGAGAGCTGGCCCCACTCGGCGTTGGGCCCGTGCACCAGGTCGGCCCAGTCGGAGAAGGTGGAGATGAAGGAGAGCGGGAACCAGTCGCGCGCCGGCTCCCCCAGCCCGGTCTGGTCCTTCACGTCGTGGGCCAGGTGGGAGAGGGTATAGCGCTGGGCGTGGCGGCGCTCGTCGGTGATCTCCTCGTCGCGGCCGGTGAAGCTGACCGGCTGGAAGGAGCAGAAGGACATGATGCGGGGGTTGTCGAGGGCGAACTTGATGATGCGTCCCACCTGCTCGTTGTTGATGCCGTTGATGATGGTGGTGACGGGCACGACCTCGACCCCGGCCTCGAACAGGTTCTCGATGGCCTTGATCTTGACGTCGAAGAGGTTGCCCACCTTGCGGTGCGAGTTGGCGGCGTTGCCCATGCCGTCGAACTGCAGGTAGGCGTAGCGCAGCCCGGCCTCGGCGGCCTGGCGGCAGAACTCCTTCGACTTGGCGAACTCGATGCCGTTGGTGGCCGCCTGCACCGCGTTGTAGCCCACCTTGCGGGCGTAGCGCACCGCGTCCAGGAAGTAGGGCGAGATGGTGGGCTCGCCCCCGGAGAACTGCACCGACATCTGCCGCCGGGGCTTGAGCGAGATGGCGTTGTCGAGCAACTGCTGGATCTCTTCCCAGCTCAATTCGTGTACGAAGCCCACCTGGTTGGCGTCCATGAAGCAGGGATCGCACATCATGTTGCAGCGGTTGGTGAGGTCGATGGTGAGCACGGCGCCGCGCCCCCACTTCACGGTGGAGGTGCCGTGGTTGTGCAGCTTCTCGTCGGCGTGGGAGCGGATGTCGCGGCCGGGGAAGGACTGCTCCACGTGCCGGTAGAAGTCCACGTCCATGGACATGACGTCTTCGAAGTGGCCGTGCTTGGGGCAGTCCTTGACCATCAGGATCTTGCCGTCGCGCTCGATGATCTGGGCCTTGATCTCGCCTACGCGCTGGTTGAGCAGGATCTCGTGGGGCAGCTTGCCGTCCAGGATCTGCTTGCGGATCTCGGGCACGCAGCGCGGGCACAGCGAGTCGGTGGAGCGCGGCCAGCCCAGCGGCGGCTTCGACTTCTCGTAGGACTTCAGCAGCGGCCGCTCCGACCACTTGGGGGTGAACGACGGCTTCTGGCGGATCCGGTTGAGACGCTCGAAGACAAACCAGGCCGCGTTGGCGGTCATGGTGATGCCCTTCTCCACGTACTTGATCGGCTTGGGTCGCATGATCCTTCCGCCCTCCTGATGGGGTCGCGACTGAATGCGTATAAGTTCAACAACGCACAGGGATTCCCGCGAACGGGAATCGGCCTGCGTATGACTTCCCTAGGCTATTACAAACTGAACTTGGAGCCGCCCAAGCGCGAATTCACCAAACGGCGAGAAATAGTGGTCGAATGGCTCCCCACGGTCATTGAGAATCCGCGATTTTCTCACCCAAGTCGCTGAAAAATCAAGAGAAACGGGTTACGGAGGCAACCCCGGCCCTAGGGGTGCACCCGCGGCGCGATCTTGGCGGCCACCCGGTTGCGCGCGGCCTTGCGCAGCACCTCCGGCCAGTACTCGCGCAGGACGTTGAGCGCAGCGTCGGAGGCCACGGCGTTGGCGATGCGGATGAAGGTGCGGTCGGCGCCCCGCTCGCGTTCCGGAACATAGGCGTTGGAGAGCGCGATGGAGAGGGCCACCCCCAGCACGTGCGAGGTGTTGAAGGCCTTGCCGCCGGAGTCGGTGCGCGTCACGAAGGCGCGGCTGACCGCGTAAAACGCGCGCGCCTTGAAGCTCCCCGTCCCCAACTGGAAGTAGCGCGGGTCCTGGTGCAGCAGCGTGGGCAGCAGGAAGCGGGAGAACAAGACCGAGGACTCGCTGCTGGCCAGGGCGGCACCGTAGCGCTTGCCGAAGCCGTCGGCCCCCTGGCCGTAGTCGGGATGTTCCCCGGTCCCCTGCCCGATGCCGGCGTCGAAGGCGGCGGAGGCGAAGGTGGTGGGATCGTAGGTGCTGTGCGCGAAGATCAAGAACTTCTGGTGCGGGGTCAGGGGCCGGTAGCTGCGGTCGGGCTGCGCCGGCTGGATGGCGGCGGCCTCGGGGATGGGCGGCTGCGGCTTGGCGCTGTCGCTGGGCGCGGCCGGCGCCGCGGCCGGCATGGCGGAATCGGGCGCGCTCCGGTTTCCGGCGACCTGCTGCTGTCCCCAGACGTTTCCCGCGGACAGCGCCAGCAGCAGCGCGGCGCTTGCCCAGTTGGTCCCCAAAGCCATGCTGGAAGTCTCCAAAATCGGAAGGCTCCTACTCTACCGCAAAAACTCTGCGCGCGGGAGGACATTTGACCGGCCTCGGCGGCGGCCTCCATAATCGCGGGCCGTGCCCGCGGCCACCCAGCCTCGCGCCTGCAAGCCATCCACCGGAGGGGGCGCTCGCATCTCACTCCGAAGGATGGCTCTCTCGCTGCTCAGCATCGTGGCGGCCGTGTACGTGGCGCTGCTCCTCTTCGGACTCCTGCTGTCGGAGCCGGTGATCTTCCAGCCGCATCCTGCCGGCTACCGCGACGACAACCGCATCCTCAAGCTGACCTCGCGCGACGGCCGCCGCATCTCCGCGGTGTATCTGCCCAATCCCGCCGCCACCTATACCCTGCTCTTCAGCCACGGCAATGCCGAGGACCTGGGCGACGACCTGCTCTTCCTGCAGGCGGTGCGCGACACCGGCTTCTCGGTGCTGGCCTACGACTACCAGGGCTACGGCACCAGCGAAGGCCGGCCCTCGGAGCGCTACGTCTACGAGGACGAAGAAGCCGCCTATCAGTATCTGACGCGCGACCTGCGCACCCGGCCCGAGAACATCATCGCTTGGGGACGCTCGCTGGGCGGGGCCGCGGCGCTGGATCTGGCCGCGCGCCGGCCGTTGGCCGGGCTCATCCTGGAGAGTTCGTTCGTGAGCGCCTTCCGCGTGCTCACGCGCCTTCCCTTGCTGCCCATCGACAAGTTTCGCAACCTCGACAAGATGGCCCAGGTGCGCTGCCCGGTGCTGGTCATCCACGGAGAGGCCGACGTGGTGGTGCCCTTCTGGCATGGGCAGAGACTTCTGGCCGCCGCGCCGGTGCCCAAGCGTTCCCTGTGGGTGCCGGGAGCGGGCCACAACGACCTCGCCGACGTGGCCGGGGCGCGCTACTTCGAGGCGCTGCAGGAGTTCGCCGCCTCCCTGGCCGGCCGGCCCGCCCAGGTCCCCGTGCGCTGATGCGGCAGTTGGTCGCGTGGTGCCCCCCCGTTGACCCGAGGGGGCCCGCGCACCCATAATCGCGGTGACTCCACGCGCCGCGCCGGAGCGGGCGCGCGCGCAGAGGCTCTGGCCGATTCCCGCACCACCCGAGGTGTCCAACCGTGGGCAAGGCACGCCGCACGCCATCGCCGCAGCAGATCGCGCGCAACCTGAAGCGCGACTTCGAGCAGTTGATCCAGTACCTCAACGACGAGGTGGTGCCGGAGGTGCGCACCCACTCCACCGGCGCCCTGCGCCAGGCGGCGCGGGAGATGACCCGGCTCGCCGACTTCCTGGAAAAAAGCAGCCGCAAGCGCTGAGCCGGGCCCTGCTGGCGGCCGCGCTGCTGGCGGCCGCGCTGCTCAGCGGCTGCGGCGGCGGCCACAAGCGCGCCCGCGTCTACACGCCGCCGCCGCCTCCCACCGCCGGCGGGCCCGCGCCCGAGATCAGCGTTCCCGCCAACGCCAAGCCCATCTACACCGAGACCGGCCTGGCCAGTTGGTACGGCACTCCCTAC
>DASPRL010000039.1 GCA_035624475.1 Terriglobales bacterium | reverse complement strand
CAGCAGGATCTCGCGGGCCACGGCCACATCGTCGAAGGGAGCGGCCCCGGCGCGCGTGACCTGCACCTTCTCGTGGCCCTTGCCGGCGATGAGCACGATGTCGCCGGGGCAGGCCTCGGCGACGGCCAGAGCGATGGCGCGGGCGCGGTCGGGCTCCACCGTGAAGCGCGTGCCGGTGGGGCGCAGGCCGACGACCGCCTCCTCCATGATGGCCTGCGGGTCTTCGCTGCGCGGATTGTCGGAGGTGACCACCACGAAGTCGCTGCCGCGGCCGGCGGCCTCGCCCATGAGGGGGCGCTTGGCGCGGTCGCGATCGCCGCCGCAGCCGAAGACGGTGAGCACGCGGCCGCCGCGGCCCACGAACTCGCGCGCCAGGGCAGTGACATTGCGCAGCGCGTCGTCGGTGTGGGCATAGTCCACCACCACGGCGAAGGGCTGGCCGCACTCCACCTGCTCGAAGCGCCCGGGGACGCGGCGCAGGGCCTCGACTCCCGCGGACACCTGCTCCAGGGAACAGCCGCGGGCCACGGCGGCCGCCGCCGCCGCCAGGATGTTGTACGCGTTCACCCGGCCCAGCAGCGGCGAGCGCACGAAGACGGAGCCCTCCGGGCTTTCCAGATGGAAGCGGGTGCCGGTGGAGCCGAACGCCACCTCGCGGGCGTGGAAGTCGCCGCGATCCAGACCGTAGGTGACAACTTGAGATCCGCCCTGGCGGCTGATCTTCACGAGTTGCCCGCCCGCAGGATCGTCGAGGTTAAGGACCGCCACACGCGGCGGGGCGGTGCCGCAGCCTTCGAAGAGCACGCGCTTGGCGGCGAGGTACTCCTCCATGGTGCGGTGGTAGTCGAGGTGGTCGCGGGTGAGATTGGTGAAGACGGCGACGTCGAAAGGCATGCCGAAGACGCGCTGCTGCGCCAGGGCGTGGGAGGAGACCTCCATGACGCCCTCGCTGGCGCCCGCGGCCAGCGCCTCGGCGAAGAGCTGATTCAGCTCCAGGGCCTCCGGGGTGGTGTGAGGAGCGGGGAGCAGGCGTCCCGCCACGTGGTACTCGATGGTGCCGACCAGCAGGGTGGGGCGGGCAGCAGCCGCGAAGATGGATTCCACCAGGAACGAGCCGGTGGTCTTCCCGTTGGTGCCGGTGATGCCGGTGAGCGGAAGCCTCTCTGCGGGACGGCCGTAGAAGTTGGCGCTGAGGCGGGCCAGGGCGCGGCGGCCATGGACGACCAGGGCCCAGGGAGTATCGCCGCGCGGAGACTCCCGGGCGGAATCGGTCACCACGGCGGCTGCACCCTGGGCGATGGCGGCGTCCAGGAAGCGGTTGCCGTCCGCGCTTTCGCCGCGCATGGCGACGAACAGGTCGCCGGGCTGCACTCGCCGGGAGTCGTACTGCACTCCCGTGATGGCGGAATCCCCGCGCTGCGACAGGGTCTCGACGCCATCCAGGAGCTCGAGGAAGGTCATTGTTACCGCATTATAGCCGAGCACTCCGCCGCACCTTTTTTGACACCGGAGAGGCCTCAGCGGGAGAAGCGCACCGCGATGCGCGCGCCGGCGGGAATGCGGGAGCCGGCCGGGGGGCTCTGCTCACGGGCGATGCCGCTGCCACTGGCGTCGATCTCCAGGCCGGCGCGGGCGGCGGCTTCGATGGCCTCGCGCAAGGGCAAGCCCACGACCGAGGGCACCAGCACGCCGCTTTCTACATTCATGATCACCGTCCCGCCCTGCGTCGGGGAAGCTGGAACTGGGGCTGGCGGCTGGACCCGCGCCTGCGGTGGCGGGGGCGATCCCGGCTTGGCCGCGACCGGCGCCCACTGGGGCGACGCGGCCTGGGCCAAGGGCTGCGGGCCGGGGTCGGCGGGCTGGGATGTAGCTTCGGCAGAGTCGGCGGCTTCTTCCAAGCGGTCGGTGGCGCCTTCGGCCATGTCCTCGTCGCGTACGCGGGAAGCGGCCAGCAGGGCGCGGCGGGCTTCGAGGTTGCTGGGTACCACGTCCTGGGGGACGTTGAGATAGGCGAGCACCTGCTTGGCGATGCGTTGGAAAACGGGAGCGGCGACCTCGCCGCCCTCGTGCTCTCCCACCGGGGAATCCAGGATCACAACGATGGTGACGGCGGGATTGTTCACCGGGGCGAAGCCGGCGAAGGAGGCCACGTACTTGCTCTTGGAGTAAGTATGGGTGGCGGGATCGGCTTTCTGCGCGGTGCCGGTCTTGCCGGCCACGGTGTAGCCGTCGAGCATGGCCCGGGGGCCGGTGCCGCCGGGCATCACCACGCCCATCATCATCTTCTTCATCTCCGCGGCGGTGAGGGTGGAGATCACGCGGCGCTGCTGGGCGGGGTGGAAGGCGACCGGCTGCAGCGGCCCGGGCGGAGTGGTCCCAGCCACGATGCGGGGCGCCACCCAGACGCCGTCGTTGGCGATGGCGGAGATCATGGCGGTCAATTGCACGGCGGAGACCCCGATCTCCTGGCCCATGGAGATGGCGCCGATGGAAACCTTGGACCAGCGGCTGACGGGGCGGGCGATGCCGCGGGTCTCGCCCGGCAGCTCGATGCCGGTCTGGGAGCCGAAACCAAAGGCGCGGATGTAGTGGTCGAAGCGCTGGTCGCCCAGGCGCAGGCCCACCTTGATGGCGCCCACGTCGCTGGACTTGGCCAGGACCTGGGCCACGGTCAGGTCGCCGTAGGGCTTGTGGTCGTGGATCTTTCTGCCGGCTATGGTGATGGAGCCCATCTGGCAGTCCACTACCTCGTCGGGCCGGGTCAGGCCCTGGTCCAGCGCTCCCGCCAGAGTGACGACCTTGAAGGTAGAACCGGGCTCATAGACGTCGCTGACGGCGCGGTCGCTGAGCGCCTGCGGATCGGCGGTGCGGAAGGTGTTGGGATTGAAGGTGGGGCGGTTGGCCAGGGCCAGGATCTCCCCGGTACGCGGGTTCTCCACCACCACCGTACCGGCGGCGGCGTGGGTCCGCTGCATGGCGGCTTCCAGCTCGCGCTCGGCGATGTACTGGATCTTCTCGTCGATAGTGAGGACGAGATTGTCGCCGGACTCGGGCTGGCGCTCGACCCGCCCGAACCAGCGCCGCTTGGCGTCCATGGTGATGATCATGCTGCCGGGCTTGCCGCGCAGGCGGGCGTCGTAGGCGCGCTCCAGGCCGCCCAGGCCTTCGTCGTCCATGCCCACGTAGCCCAGCGCCTGGGCCGCCAGCTCGCGCTTGGGATAGAAGCGCCGCGACTCCTTTTGGAAGTAGATGCCGCGCAGGTTGAGGGCGCGGATGCGGTCGGCGGTGTCGGCGTCCAGCTTGCGGGCGATCCAGGCGAAGGCGCGGGAGGACTTCAGCCGGGCCTCGATGTCGGCGGGATCGGCGCCCAGCACCTTGGCCAGCAGGCCGGCGGCGGTGGCCTGGTCGGGGATCTCGCCGGGCACGGCGAAGACGGAATCCACCTCGATGGACATGGCCAGTTCGTGGCCGTTGCGGTCGTAGATGACGCCGCGGCGGGGGGCGACCTCGATCGAGCGCTGCTGCTGGCGTTGGGCGCGCTGGGTGAACTCGCCGAAGTCCAGCACTTGCAACTGCACCAGGCGGCCGGCGATGGCCAGCGCCCAGAGGACGAGGATGCCTCCCAGGAGGTAGAGCCGCTGCTTGGAGCCGTTCTGCGGAACGCCCGCCATGTTGCCCAGTCCTGGTTGCGAAAGAACGAGATGGCGGCCGCGAAGGGCCGCCATCTCTCCCGGTCATGAACTTTGGTTGAAGTCAGGCCGGATCTTGTTACCGGGCGCCCTCACTGCTCCACGGTGACCACCGGGGCCGCCGCCGCCCGCGCCAGCACGGGCGCGGCCGCGTTGCCCGCAGGCAGCTCCAGGGAGATGACCTGGCCGGCCTGGGGCATCTCCAACCCCATCTGCCGCGCCAGCGTGTCGATGCGCTCGGGATCGCGCAGCGAAGCTTCCTCCAGGCGAAGGGTCCGGTTCAGTTCCACCAGACTGTCGCGCTGGGTGCGCTGCGCTTCGATCTTGTAGCCGTACTCGATGGCGCTGAAGTGCTGCCAGGCATAGACCATCACCAGCGCGAACAGCACGCACAGGGTGGCCACGAACACCGCCATCTCGCGGTTGCGCTGCCGGTCGGCGACCTTCACCAGGCGGGAGTTGTCGATCGCCTTGGCGAAATAGATCTCCGGCGTGCCCCGGAGCGCGGTCGCCGCACGCGGGCGCAGGCTCGGGCCCCACGGGGAGCGGATCTGCGGAGTGCCGGCCAGCGCGCCTGCCGCCATCACGCCACCCCCACCATCGGCCCGAGGTAGGAGTCAGCGCGCGCGAGCAGGAGCGGGGCTGGCGGCGGAGGCGCCGCAGCCACCCACACCACCGCTGGCGCCGGAATCTGCTTCCGGGCCTGCTCTTCGGCGTGCATGACGGCCTGGATCAGCTCTTCGATCATCGTGCCCGTATACATGGCCTTCACCTCCGAACCTCTTTCCCAACTCTTCCCGGGGCGGCACCGAGAAGGTAGGTTGGTTGTGGAACATCTTGTTCGCCCTAGTCTAGAGAGGCGATGCCGCCCCGGAAACCCAGGCTCCTGCCGGCCCTTCCGGCCGGCGGAGCGCGAACCTCTAAAGTCTCTCCGCGGCGCGCAGCTTGGCGCTGCGGGCCCGCGGGTTGCGTTCGATCTCCTGTGCCGTGGGGACCACCGGCTTGCGGGTCAGGATCCGGTAGAGCCCCCGTTGCGCGCCCTCGCGCAGGGCGTCTTTCACGATGCGGTCCTCCAGGGAGTGGAAGCTGATGACCACCAGCCTCGCTCCCGGCTTGAGGAGCGCGGGCGCGGCGTCGCACAGCGCCCGCAACTCGTCCAGCTCGCGGTTGACCAGAATCCGGAGAGCCTGAAAGGTGCGCGTCGCGGGATGGATGCGCCCGGGTTTCATTGGCCGGAGCGCGGCCGATATGACTCGTGCAAGATGAGCGGTTGTTTCTATCGGCCGCGCCCGGACAATGGCTCTGGCGATTCTCCGCGACCTCCTTTCCTCACCGAATTCGTAAATCGCGTCCGCGAGCTCGCGCTCGCTGAAGCGATTTACCACTTGATCGGCGGAGAGCTCTTGCTGCGGGTCCATCCGCATGTCGAGCTTGGCTTCCGCCTGAAAACTGAATCCGCGCCCGGCGTCCTCCAACTGCAGGGAGCTGAGGCCGAGGTCGGCCAGCAGGCCGTCGGCCGAGCCCGCCGGGATGCGCCCGGGGAGCGCGGAAAACGGGCCCTGCAGCAGCGTCACCCGGGGCCAGTCGGAGACCAGCTCGGGCGGCGGCTGGAGCAAACGCCGTTGGGCCAGAGCCAGCGCCTGCGGGTCCCTATCGCAGGCAATCAAATGACCCGGTGCGCCGAGGCGTCTTGCGATAGCGAAACTGTGCCCGCCCGCACCCAAGGTCGCGTCGATACAGGTAGCGCCGCGCCGGATGGCCAGGAAATCGATCGCTTCTTCTAAAAGAACCGAAACATGGCCAGCTGCTTTGCCACCGCCATGTCCGCCCCGCTGGGGGGCGTCGTGCCCTTTCTCTGTCCCGACCACTAGGTACCCAGTAGTTCGTCGAGAGTCTTCTCATCCTCAGCCGTGAACGGTTCCGCCACATCCTTGCGCAGGGCTTCTTCGCTGCGCACTTCCAGGTACACCTGGTATCCCATGACCGCCACCTCGCCCCGGATCTGGGCCACTTGGCGCAGCAGGGCGGGAATCAACAGCCGTCCCTGGGCATCCATCTCCACCATCTGCCCGTAGTAGTTGGTCCGGGTAAGGAACTTCTTCTTGGTAGGGTTGAAGTTGGAGAGGCGGGCCAGCCTCTCCTCGATGCGCTGCCACTCCTCGAAGGGGTAGATCAACGCCACCTTGCCGTCCAGGCTGGTGATGTAGAACTGCGCGCCGTATTTCTCGTCGATCAGGCGCTTGAACTCTGCAGGGACCTTGAGCCGTCCCTTTTCGTCCACACGGGTTGGATAATTGCCGCGAAACATAGGACCGGCCCCGCTTTCCCGGGGCCTTGGACTGCGTATGGGCCGCCGCGAGGGCAGCCATGGAGGCAAAAGCGGTGATCAATTCCGGAATCGTGGGCTGATTGTGGTCGTCTTTCGGTGTCTTATCCTTCATTCCCCCTGCTCTCCACCGCAGGACATAAAGGCCCACCGGCCACGAAGCCGATTCCACTCTGTTCCACTTGGTCCCACATCCTACCTCCAAATCGTTCTGTGTCAACAGGTTTTTTCCAGGTCGCCATACCGAGATCGGCCCAAGCAGGGCCTCCTGGGAGAAAGTACGAGGAATCGCGCTTGGCCGGATCGAGACCACAAGATGTTGCGTTTACCGTGGGGGTGCCCGGGAGGCGGGAGGACGGGCTGGCCACGCTACCCGGCCACATCCGAGGTGGCCCGCCCCAAAACTCTTGCATCCCGCCGGTGCGGCGAGGCATCCTTAGCGCCCGTATGGCCTCCTTCCGCCACGGCTTCACCTGACAGCAGCCCGCCTAAGACGCCCGTCGGCCGTTTCCCAGAGCTTCGAAGATCCAACGAGGAAGAAAGGACGAGTTCCCATGCTCCGTCGAGCCTTGTGCCTGTTGTCCGCCGCCGTGATGTTGGGCGTGGCCGCCGCCGCCCAGACCGCGCCCCATCACTTCACTTTCCACTACTCCTTCACCATCAAGAACGTCGCTCCCGGCCAGCGCCTGCGTGTCTGGATCCCGCTGGCGCACTCCGACGAGTGGCAGCAAGTACGCGTGCTTTCCCAAAGCAGCGACCTTCCCTTGAAGCCGCAGCGCGAGCGCGAGTACGGCAACCATCTGCTGTACGCCGAGACCGCGCACGCCACCCGGGCGGAATACCACTTCGCGGTGGACTACGACGTGGTGCGGCGCGAGCGCACGGTGCTGGCCAACGGAAAGTTCGTGGACGCCTCCGCCCCGCAACGCCCGCGCGACCTGGCACGCTTCCTGGCGCCCGACAAGCTGGTGCCCATCAGCGGCCTGCCGGCAGAGATCGCCGCCCAGCAGACCGCCGGCAAGACCGCGGAGCTGGACAAGGCGCTCGCCCTCTATGACTACGTCTTCCATACCCTGCGCTATGACAAGAGCGGGACGGGCTGGGGCCGCGGCGACACCCTGTGGGCCTGCGACGCCAAGCACGGCAACTGCACCGACTTCCATTCCCTGTTCATTTCCATGGCGCGCTCGCAGCAGATCCCGGCCCGCTTCGAGATCGGCTTCCCCGTGCCCACCGACAAGGACGCGGGGCAGGTCGCCGGTTACCACTGCTGGGCGGACTTCTACGTTCCCGGGCACGGTTGGGTACCGGTGGACATTTCCGAGGCTTGGAAGGACAAGGCCAAGCACGACTACTTCTTCGGCACCTTGGACACGCAACGCGTGCAGTTCACGCTAGGCCGCGACCTGACGCTCACGCCGCGGCAGGAGGGCCCACCGC
>DASPRL010000038.1 GCA_035624475.1 Terriglobales bacterium | reverse complement strand
CCAGCCGGCGGAGGGCGGATGGAAGGCGCACTGCCAGACGAGCACGCCCAGCAGCACGGCGGAGAAGCCGGCGTGGTAGAGGGCGACCAGAGTGACGTCGAGGGGGCGGCGCATGGAAGGGCAGACACCGCGGCATGTGCGGAGGTTCCCGGCGGCGGAATCGGCACTGCGCGCGAGGTCCTTCGGGGCCAAGGCCCCTCAGGATGACGCCATCCTGCAAGGCGGGATGGGGCAGGGCGGGCGGCACGCCCTCCCTACATGCACCGCCGAGGGCGACCGGGCCACATGATCAGGAGCGGAAGCAATCGGGGCAACGGCGGGCGAGTTCCTGGGCGGCGTGGCGGCGATTGATGCGGCCGCCGCGGCGACGGGGGACCCGGCCCAGGGGCGAGCGGTGGCGGTAGCCCCGGCGCCGCATCTCCTCGACTAGCGCATCGTGGCGGGCGCGCAGGTTGTGGAGTTCGAGCAGGCCCTTCTCCAGGAAGCCGTCAAGGAGGCGGCCCAGGCGCAGCGAGGCCACCGCCATGTGAATCTCGACGTGTTCCCCCAGCAGGTGCTTGCGGCACATGCGCCGGGGCGGGACCATCCACATTCTCATGCGCGGTGCCACTCAGGACTTACTCTGACGCGAACCACCCCACAAACAGCTCGATGGCTTCCGACAGGTTTCCAGGACCGCACGCTATCTGGAATCGCCGCTTCTCGATCCAGTAGTGGATCCAATCGTCATCGGTGCGCTCGATCTTCACCGTCTGCAGCGAAACCCCCTCTTTCTTCGTGTCGCGAAGATCGATCTCCACCCGCCAGCCGGGGTTGTCGAGAGTATTGAGCTTGACTCCGTAGCTGTGTTCCCACTCGCCGTTGCATTGGCTGGTGTACCAGCGCTCGAGGGCAGACAAGGACATCTCTCAGCCAACCCGCTCGATCTTCACCGAGTTCAGCTTGACGTCCTGGTTGGGGCGGTCCTGGCGGTTGCGGGGGACGGCGGTGATCTTATGGACCACGTCCTGGCCCTCGATCACCTCGCCGAAGATGGTGTGGTTGCCGGTGAGCCAGTCGGTGGCGGCCACGGTGATGAAGAACTGGGAGCCGTTGGTGTTGGGGCCGGCGTTGGCCATGGCCAGCTTGCCGGGCTTATCGAACTTGTGGGGCGAGCCCTTGGTCTCGTCCTCGAACTGGTAGCCGGGGCCGCCCATGCCGTTGCCCATGGGGTCGCCGCCCTGGATCATGAAGTTGGGGATCACGCGGTGGAAGAGGGTGCCGTCGTAGAGCGGGCTCTTGGATTTCTGGCGGGTGGCGGGATGGGTCCACTCGCGCTTGCCTTCGGCCAAGTCGGTGAAGTTCTGGACGGTCTTGGGGGCGTCCTTCTCGAAGAGGCGGCAGACGATGGTGCCCTGGGTGGTGTCGAAGATGGCGTAGAGGCCGGGTTGGCGGGCCATGGGAGTCCTTTCCGTTTCAGGTTTCACGTTTCAAGTTTCAAGTTACTTGGTCTTGGCGGGCGCGGACGCGCCGCGCTCGATGGTGATCTTGTTGATCTTGACCGGCTGGAAGGGACGGTCGTTGGAAGGGTCGCGGGGCATGCGGGCGATCTTCTTGACCAGGGCCACGGTGGCGGCGTCGCATTGGCCGAAGATGGTAAAGCCGTAGCCTTTGGGGATGAAGCGCGAGCCGCGGGAGCAACCCTTGAGGTCATAGCAGGCGTCCAGGCCGGGCTGGGGTGTCTCGGTGATGAAAAACTGGCTGCTGCCGGTGTTGGGCTGCAGGGTGTTGGCCATCGCCAGGCGGCCGGGACGGTCGAACTTGAGCTCGGGGACGAGTTCGTCGGGAAGGGTGAAACCGACGTCGCCGGAGCCGGTGCCGCTGGGGTCGCCGGCCTGGATCATGAAGCCGGGGATCACGCGGTGGAAGATGACGCCGCTGTAGAGCGGCACGCCATGCACCTTGCGGCCGTTCATGCTCCAGTCCTTGGTGCCCTCGGCCAGGCCGATGAAGCTGCGCACCGTCTCCGGGGCCTGCTTGGGGAACAACTCGCAGCTCATCTTGCCGGCGGTGGTGTCGAGGATGGCGGTGGCCTGCTCGGGCAGAGGCTGGGGCGTGGCGGCCGGGGCGGCGGGTGTGGCGGCTTCCGGCTCCTTGCTGGGGGAAGAGCACGCCAGCAGAAGGAGAGAGACGGTCAGCGCCGGAATGAAGGCAAAGCGCAGCAGCTTGAGCATAAGGACCTCGCGAAGGGAGGATTCTATCAGGTGGGAATGCAAATCGCGGAGGGTATAGGGGTCCTTCGCGGGCTGAAAACCCGCTCAGGATCACAGTCTAAGGAGGGCGCCCAGCGAATCAGCGGGCCGCAGCGACGCGCTCTTCCTTCTGCATCTGGCGGCTGACCGCCTCCACACGGCGGAAGACGCGCAGCAGGTTGCCGCCCAGGATCTTGCGCACCTGCTCGGGCGTATAGCCGCGGTCGAGCAAGGCCTGGGTGATCTTGGGCAGGTCGGCCACCGAATCGATGCCCTGGGGCAGGGCGGGCACTCCGTCGAAGTCCGAGCCCAGCCCGACGTGGTCGACGCCCGCCACCTTGGCGATGTGGTCGATGTGGTCGATCAGGGAAGAGAAAGGCGGGCGCGGGATCTTCGCCACCCACTCTTTCTGCAGCGGGATCTCGGCTTCGTAGGGGACGGAGTCGGTGTGATGCTCCCGCTTGTAGCGGTCTTCGAAGTCCTTCACCGCAGCATCCATGGCCGGCTGCTGGGCGCGGTAGGCGTCGAGGAACTTCTGGTCGAGGAAGCCGGCGAAGAAGTTCACCATGACCACGCCATCGTTCTTGGCGACGGCGCGCAGCATGTCGTCGGTCATGTTGCGGGGATGGTTGCAGAGGGCGCGGGCGGAGGAGTGCGAGGCGATGACCGGGGCGCGGCTGGTGGCCACGGCGTCGTAGAAGGTCTTGTCGCTGACGTGGGAGATGTCGACCATCATGCCCAGGCGGTTCATCTCCAGTACCACCTGCTGCCCGAAGGGAGTGAGGCCGTCGTGGTGCTGGACCTTGGAATCGTCGATGTCGCCGGAGGAGTCGGCCCACTCGTTGGTGTTCGACCAGGTGAGGGTCATGTAGCGGACGCCCAGGCGATAGAAGTCGCGCAGCACGCCCAGGTCGTTCTCGATGGCGTGGCCGCCCTCCAGGCCCATCAGCGTGGCCAGGCGCTTATGCGGGCCGCGGCGGGCGCGCACGATGTCGTCGGCGGAGTAGGCCATCACCATCTGCTCGGGATGGCGGGCGGCCTGCTGGTAGACGGAATCGATCAGGGAGAAAGCGTGGTGGGCGAAGTGGCCTTGGTTGGCCACCGGGTCCACCCAGATGGAGAAGAACTCCGCGCCCAGGTTGCCTTCCTTCACCTTGGAAAGGTCCACCATGCCTTCCGAGACCGGGGTGACGGTGGCCATGTCGAAGCCCTGGTCGAGGAAGCGCTGGGGCGTGTCGGCGTGCGTGTCTACGACGATGGCGGAGTTGTGCAGGGCGCGGGCGTCGGGCTTCGCCTTGCCGGCGGGCTTGGACTGGGACCAGCCCAGGGTGCCAGCCAGCAGAAGCGTGCCGGCGAGGACGCGGTGGAGGAGCTTACTTGCCGGCCGGAACGGCGGCCAGAGAGGTGTCAGGGCCCGGCAGCAGTTGCTTCCATTCGGCATAGCGTTGCGACACCATAACATGAAAGACGGGCTGGCGGCGCTCCTCCTCCGGCTCGATCAGCCCCATCTGCTTGAGCGGGAGCATGTAGTCGTCCATCCAGTGCTTCTCCTGCTTGCTCATGCCGCGCTTGGAGATGTCGATGGTGAGTCCGGCGAGATGGGAGGAGGCGGTTTCGCCGCTCTCGGGAGCAGCGTTGCGGTTGTGGCGGCGGAGTTTGTGCTGCACCTCCACCGTGCGCACCGCCGAGGTCACCAGCAGGGGCCGGCCGAATTGCAGGTAATAGGCCTGGCTCAGGTCGCTGACAAAGTCCGCGGTCCAGGGACGGCAGTAGCGCCGGTTCTGGGGCAGGTTGCCGGCCACGGCCAGGCTCTCGCTGGCGGGCAGCGGCACCAATTCCTGGCGCAGGATCAGGTCGTCGAGCTGGGCGTCGTCCTCGATGCGGGGAAGCTGCAGGCGGTCGATCTCTTCGTTCTGCTTGATGAGGGACTGGCGCGAGCCCCGGAAGACCGGGTTCCAGTAGATGTGCCGGGCGCGAGTGCGGCGGACGCGAACGGTCGCGCGCGTGTGGGCCGAAGCCCCGAACAGATGGCTGGAGGAGAGCAACGAGAGGATGAGGAAAAGCCGGAGACCGCGGGTTCCCATGGGCCGAAAAACCACTCCACAAGCTGGATTTGTGAAACGCTCGCTGGATTGTAACCGACGGGTAACAGAAGGCAAGAGCCTTTTTCGACTCCTTCCCGTATCGGGAGGACATGTCCCTGAGCGTGCTGCCCCCGCGGGGGAGGGCATCCACTCACTTGAATAAGAAGTCGGAGACGGCCTGGCGGACCACCTGCCCGTTCACGTCGGCGATGGACTTGGTCAGAGGGATGCTCTTGGGGCAGATCTCCACGCAGTTCTGGGAGAAGGCGCACTCCTGGATGCCGCCGTCGCCCATCAGCGCCTGCAGGCGCTCGTGGGCCAGGGCCTTGCCGGTGGGATGGATGTTGAACAGGCGCACCTGGGCGATGGTGGCGGCCCCCACGAAGCCGGTGTGTTCGTTGAACTGCGGGCACACCTCCATGCAGCAGCAGCAGGAGATGCAGCGGGAGAGCGGGTAGGCCTCCTCCTGGGCCTTGGGACCGAGGCGGGGCCCGGGGCCCAGGAAGTAGGTGCCGTCGAGCGGGATCCAGGCCTGCACCCGCTTCAGGTTCTCGAAGAGCACGCTGCGGTCCACGGAGAGGTCGCGCACCACCGGGAATTTGCTCAGCGGCTCGAGGTGGATGGGCTGCTCCAGTTGGTCGACCAGGGCGGAGCAGGCCATGCGGGCCTTGCCGTTGATGAGCATGGCGCAGGAGCCGCAGACCTCCTCCAGGCAGTTGGAGTCGTAGGTGATGGGGGTAGTGGGCTGCCCCTGGCGGTTCACCGGGTTGAGCGCCAGCTCCATCAGCACCGAGATGACGTTCATGTTGGGCCGGTGGGGGATCTCGAACTCCTCCCAGCGGGCCTCGGAGTTGGGATCGCGCTGGCGCTTGATCTTCAGGATGATGGTCTTGTCGGGCATGGTCCTTGTCAGTATTTCCTGGGTCGCGGTGGGATGAGCGAGGTGTCCACGGCTTCGAACTCGAAGCGGGGCTCGTCGGCATCGGCCGCGAAGTAGGCCTTGGTGGTCTTGAGCCAGTTCTTGTCGTCGCGCTCGGGGAACTCGGGCTTGTAATGAGCGCCGCGGCTCTCGTCCCGCATGCCCGCGCCCTGGGCGATGACCCGGGCCAATTGCAGCATGTTGTAGAGCTGGCGCGTGAACGTGAAGGTGGTGTTGGCCCACATCTGCTTGTCGCTCAGGTTGATATGCTGGAAACGCTCCAGCAATTCATGAAGCTTGGTATCGGTCTCTTTCAGGTTCTTGTTGTAGCGGATGACGGTGCAGTTGCGGGTCATGATCTCGCCCAACTCGCGCCACAGGCGGAAGGGGTTCTCGGTGCCGTCGGACTTCACCAGGCGGGCGTTGATCTCCTCCTGGCGCTTGCGCTCGGCCTCGAAGCAGCCGTTGGTGGCGGGGGGAGCGGAGGCGGCGTATTTGACCGCCTCGGGGCCGGCCACGAAGCCTCCCCAGATGCAGGAGACCAGGGAGTTGGCGCCCAGGCGGTTGGCGCCGTGGTACTGGTATTCGCACTCGCCGGCAGCGAAGATGCCGGGCAGGTTGGTGGCCTGCTTGAAGTCCACCCATAGCCCGCCCATGGTGTAGTGCATGCCCGGAAAGATCTTCATGGGCACGTCGTGGGGGTCGTCGCCGATGAACTTCTCGTAGATCTCGAGGATGCCCTCCAGCTTGCGGTCGAGCACGGCGCGCTCGATGTGAGTGAGGTCGAGATAGACCATGGGCTGGCCTTCCACGCCCAGGTCGTGCTCGTAGACCACCTTGTGGATGGCGCGGGTGGCCACGTCGCGGGGTACCAGGTTGCCGTACTTGGGGTACCACTCTTCCAGGAAGTACCAGCGCTCGGATTCGGGGATGGAGCGGGGCTCGCGCTTGTCGCCCTTCTGCTTGGGGACCCAGACGCGGCCGCCCTCGCCGCGAGCCGACTCCGACATGAGGCGCAGCTTGTCCTCGCCGGGGATAGCGGTGGGATGCACCTGGATGAACTCGCCGTTGGCGTAGTAGCAGCCCTGCTGGTAGAGAGCGGACTGGGCGGAGCCGGTACAGACCACGGAGTTGGTGCTCTTGCCGAAGATGGCGCCGATACCCCCGGTGCAGATGATGACCGCGCCGGCCGGGAAGGTGCGCACCTCCATGCTGCGCAGATCCAGGGCACAGATGCCGCGGCAGATCTTGTTGGAGTCGAGCACCGCGGAGAGGAACTCCCAGCCCTCGAACTTGCGCACCCGGCCGTCGGCCTCGTAGCGGCGCACCTGCTCGTCGAGCGCGTAGAGGAGCTGCTGGCCGGTGGTGGCGCCGGCGAAGGCGGTGCGATGGTAGAGGGTGCCGCCGAAGCGGCGGAAGTCGAGCAGACCCTCGGAGGTGCGGTTGAAGGGCACGCCCATGCGGTCGAGCAGGTCGATGATGGCGGGAGCGGCGTCGCACATGTCCTTGACCGGGGGCTGGTTGGCGAGGAAGTCGCCGCCGTAGATGGTGTCGTCGACGTGCTGCCAGGTGGAGTCGCCCTCGCCCTTCAGGTTCTTGGCGGCGTTGATGCCGCCCTGGGCGCAGACCGAGTGCGAGCGCTTGACGGGAACGATGGAGAACAGGTCCACGTGCCCGCCCATCTCGGCGATCTTGATGACGGCGGAGAGGCCCGCCAGGCCCCCGCCCACCACGATGATCCTGGGAACAGCTGCCATGATCCTTTACTCGTTGCGCACCGGCGCAGCCGCAGCCGCCGGGACGTTCAATGTACCACCAAGGTCTGCGCCGCCGGCGAAGGCGGCGGGGTATAGCTCAGGAAAGCCCACACCGTGGAGAGTCCCACCACGATCAGCAGCAGGGCGATCCCCAGGCAGACGAATCCGAACTTGCGATGCGCGTTGCGACCCACTGCCAGCCCCCACTTGGCGGCGAACAACCAGAGCCCGTAGGCGAAATGCCAGGAGGCCGCCACGATGCCCACCACGTAGAAGGCCACGATCCAGGGGTTTCGGAACTCGGTCCACACCTTGGTGAAGCCGTACTCGGGGTGGGTGATGAGGTGCTCCCCGAGGAAGCGCATGGTGGTGGTGTGGAAGACGATGTAGACGAAGGTGATGCCGCCGGTCCAGCGCTGGGCCGTGTACATCCAGTTGCCCGTCCAGGGATAGTCGAGGACGTTGGACTCGCCGCGAAACCAGATCCACAGGCCGTAGAGGGCGTGGTAGAGGATGGGCATCCAGATGAAGAGGCACTCGATCCAGGTGACGAAAGGCAGCCCGGTGAGGAACTTGACGGTGTCGTTGTAGGCGGCGGGACCGTTCTGGGCGAAGGCGTTGGAGAAGAAGTGCTCCATCAGGAAAGCGCCGATGGGAACGATGCCGGTGAGGGAGTGCAGGCGGCGAAGGACGAAGGAATACCCCTGGCCCGCGCGCAGGGGGGCCACTCCCGGACGCACCGCAGGGGACGACACTTCCGAAGAAGGACCCGCCGAAGTAGCCATGAAGACGGCGCTCCTGAATCGCAGCGAACACCCAACTCCAATCCTGCATTATCGTCCGGCGGCGAAGAGGCGGTCAAGAACGCGCTGCGGCGGGGGCACTGACGGGCGGCAGGGGTTTTCGTTACAATCCGTTGGGTCCAGGGAGACCGCCCATGCGCAAACGCGTTGCAGGCCTGAGCTTCCTCCTCCTGCTGGCGAACGTGGCTGCCGGCTGGCAAGCGCCGGCGGCCAGCAAGGTCCCGCCCGAGGCGCAGCAGCACGTAGAGAGCGGCAATGGGCTCTACGACCAGGGTAAGTACGAAGAGGCCAAAGCGGAATACGAGCAGGCCATCGTCCTGGCCCCGGACTGGTACGACGGCTACTACGAGTTGGGGCTGGCCTATTGGGCCATGAAGCAGCTGCCCGAGGCGGAAAAGCAGATGCGCCTGGCCATCGCGCGCCAGCCCGACTGCTGGCTGTGCCTCACCGGCCTGGGAAACGTCCTCGACGACGCCGGCCGCCGGGAGGAGGCGGTGGGCTACTTCCGGCAGGCCATTGCGGTGGCGCCGGCGGTGGGCCAGCCGCACTACAACCTCGCCCTCACCGAGATCCGCATGGAGCGCCTCGACGACGCCATCGCCGAGCTGAAAGCAGCGGAGAGCGTGGACCCCAAGTACGCTTCCCCGTACTTCCTTCTGGGGCGGATCTACTATCTGCAGCAGAAGCTCTACCTGGCCGACGAACAACTGACACAGGCCACCAAGCTCGAGACCAAGGGCGACCGCTACGAGCAGGCCAAAGAACTGATCGACGTGCACATCGCGGTGGACAAAAACCTGGGGGAGAATGAAGGAGCCGTCCACCTGGCTTACTGCATGAGCCGCGCGGCCGCCATGAGCGCGGACGAGTATCACAAGCGTTTTCCCGGAGCGGAGACCTACGTGGACAACCTCGACGAGGAGGTCTACGTCCTGGGCGGCTTCATCGCGATCGTCGACGAGCTCAGCGAGGGTGGCAAGAAGCTCGATCCCACCTTCGGCTTCCTGGTGTCCGTCAAGAAGGCGGGCTACCTGGCGCCCTACATCCTGCTGAGCGGCGGCGAGCGCTTCGCCGGCGAGCGCAAGCAATTCGAAGCCAAGAACCCGGGCAAGATCGAGGAGTTCCAGCAGTGGGCGGCGAAGAACAAGATCGCTATCGCCCCCCTGCATCCGCGCTGCGAAGTGCGCTGGATGGGACAGGCCTGGTAGGGGGAGCGGCCCGAGGCGGGCTTGTGCGCGGCCGGGCGGCGGATATAATGACACGCACTCATTCACCCGGCAGTCTGCCCAGCGAGGAGCGAGGATATGGCCACACCGGTAATGGCGTTTGCCAGCATCGCCAATGAATGCGAGGCCGAGGGGCTGAGCCCCAAGAACGGAGAGCGGATCGGCCACGAGCTGGCCAAGGTATTCTCGGTGCATCCCGAAGAGGTCGCCATCCTGAGGGTATCGGGCCAGAACCTGGGCTTCGTCTATCCGGCGCGGCTGGCGCAGGTGGGCAGCATCCCCCTGAACACCAGCAACTCGGTGGCGGCGCGGACCGCCACCACCAAGCGGCCCGAGGTGGTCAATAACTTCGCGCAGGCCAAGCACGCCAGCGTCTTCGAGGCGGTGGAGCTGGGCGACAAGCCCAAGCCCGCGCCGGGGCAGAAGATGGAAAAGCACATGCACGTCATCCAGAAGCTGATGTCGGTGCCGGTGACGGGGGCGGCCGGGGTCCTGGGGGTGATCCAGGTCTCGCGCAAGGGGGAGTCGGCGCCGGCCGCCGGGCCTGACTTCACTCCCATGGACATGCAGAAGCTGACCGCCATCGCGAGCGCGCTGGCCAAGTGCTTCAAATAGGGGCGCTTGGCGGGCATTGGGCCCTTCGGCTCACGGGCGCTCGCTCAAGGCAGGTCCGCGGGAGCCCGCCGTCATCCTGAGCGAAGCGAAGGACCTCCGTACCACTCCAGAAACTTCCGGAAAGCGGCGCCACGATGGGAGTGGTGTGCCTTCTCCTCCGGGGGAAGCTCGGCAAAGGTCTTGCCAAGCCCAGGGACGAGGAACAGGGGATCGTAGCCGAAGCCGCCGGAACCGCGGGGCGCAGTGAGGATGCGGCCTTCGGCCTGGCCACGGAAGGTGGCCAGGGTGCGACCATCGCGGGCGGCGGCGAGCACGCAGACGAAGCGGGCGGTGCGGCGGTCGCCGGCGATGGCCTGCAGTTCGCGCAGCAGGCGGGCGTTGTTGGCGGCGTCGGAAGAGTTGGCGCGGCTCCCGCGCTCCAGGGAGGCATAGAGCGCCGAGTCGACGCCGGGAGCGCCCCCCAGGGCATCTACCTCCAGGCCGGAGTCGTCGGCCAGGACCATTTCGCCGGGGACGAGGCGGCTGTAGTGCTCGGCCTTCCTGCGGGCGTTGGCCTCGAAGGTAGCACCGTCCTCCGCGACAACTTGGGCCCGGACCGATTCGGGCAGGCCGCGGACCTCCAGCCCGTGAGGAGCGGCGGCGCCGGCGAAGTCGCGCAGCTTGCCGGGATTGGAGGTGGCGATGAGGACGTGGGGCATGGCGTCAGCTAAGGCACGTCGTAGACGGCCTGCACCATGTCGTCCTCGGGCTGGGGCACCATGCGGAAGCCGAGGCGCGTGCTGACCGCCTGCATCTCCAGGTTCTCGGCCAGCATGTTGGCGGAGATGCGCCGGATGCCCTCGTTGCGGGCGATCTCGAGCAGGCGGCGGAGCAGCTCGGTACCCAGTCCGCGCCGCTGGTACTGGTCGCTGACCAGGACGGCGACCTCGGCCTCGGTGGAGGCGTGCAGCCGGGAGACGCGGCCCACGGCGACGATCTCCTGGGCGCCGGCGGCGTCTTTGCGTACCACCACCAGGGCCATCTCGCGGTCATAGTCGATGAAGCAGATGCGCACCAGGCGCTCGTGGGCGACGCGCTGGCTGAGCTTGAGCGGGTGGAAGTAGCGCAGGTAGACGCTGCGCTCGGAGAGCTTCTCGTGGAACTTCACCATGAGGGGCTCGTCCTCGGGGCGGATGGGGCGGATCAGCACGCTGGTGCCGTCCTTCATGCTCCAGGGTGAGGCGTATTGCGAGGGATAGGGGCGGACGGCGGCGCGGGGGAGGTCCTCGCGCCGCACCTCGGGGCCGTGGACGATGATGCGGGCGTCGAGCGCCAGCAAGCGCCCGGGCGAGGCTAGCAGGGGATTGATGTCGATCTCCTTGACCCACGGTTGCTCGACCACGAGTTGGCTGAAACGCACCAGCAGGGCGGCCAGCGCCGCCGTGTCCACGGGCTTGCGGCCGCGCACGCCTTGCAGAGCCTTCCAGATTCGGGTCTGTTCCATCATGCGCGTGGCCAGGGTGGTGTTGAGGGGAGGCAGGGCGAGGGCGCGGTCGCGGAAGACCTCCACCAGTTGCCCCCCAGTGCCGAAGAGCAGCACCGGGCCGAACTGCGGGTCCAGGCTGCAACCCAGGATGAGTTCATAGCCGTCGAGCGGAACCATGGGCTGCACGGTCACGCCCTGGAACTCGCTCGTTCCGGCCTTCTCCGCGACCGAGGCCTGGATACCGCGGAAGGCCGTGCGCACGGCCAGCTCGTCGGCGAGGTTGAGCTTCACCCCGCCCACGTCCGTCTTGTGGGTGATGGTGTGGGAGAAGACCTTGAGTACCACAGGATAGCCGATGCCCGCGGCCAGGCGCGCGGCCTCGTCCTCGCTGTGGGCGAGGCGGGTGGGCACGCTGGGGATGCCGTAGGCCGCCAGCACCTGCTTGGATTCGAGCTCCGTGAGCACGGTCCGGCCGGAGCGCCGCACCTCCTGGATGGTCTTCTCCACCAGGGCGTGGTCGGCGGCTTCACTCTCGGAGGCGGGATCGAAGGCCGGGGTCTCATAGATGCCGCGCAGGTTGTAGCTGTACCGCCACATGTAGTTGAAGGCGCGGGCCGCGGTGTCGGGGAAGGGAAAGGTGGGGATGTTGGCCTGGCGCAGCACGGCGTCGCCGCCGGCGATCTTGGCGCCCCCCATGAAGCTGGCTAGGATGGGTTTGCCCTCCAGGCGGGCGAAGGGGACGAGCTTCTCGGCAAGCTGCGTAGGAGAGGTCATGCCCTGCGGCGCGGTGATGATCAGGACGCCGTCACAGGCGGGGTCTTTGGAGACGATCTCCAGGCACTGGGCATAACGCTCGGGGCCGGAGTCGCCCAGGATGTCCACGGGATTGTTGTGGCTCCAGTGGGGCGGGAGCAAGGCGTCGAGCTTGGCCATGGTCTCGGAGGAGAGCTGGGCCAACTCGCCTCCGGCGGCGATGAGCCCGTCGGTGGCCAGCACCCCGGGCCCGCCGGCGTTGCTGAGGATGACCAGGCGCGGGCCGCGCGGACGCGGCTGCTTGGAGAGCACCTCGGCCATGTAGAAGAGGTCGGAGATGCTGGTGACGCGCAGCACGCCGCAGCGGCGGAAGGCGGCGTCGAGGGCCTCGTCGCTGCCGGTGAGCGCGCCGGTGTGGGAGGCAGCGGCGCGGCTGGCGGCCTCGCTGCGTCCCGCCTTGATCACGATGATGGGCTTGGTGAGCGCCACCTCGCGCGCGGCGGAGAGGAAGCTGCGCGCGTCGCCGATGGACTCCATGTAGATGACGATGGCCTGGGTGTGGGGGTCGTCGCCCAGGTAATAGATGAGGTCGCCCCAGCCCACGTCCACCATGGAGCCGGTGGAGACGAAGGCGCTGAAGCCCACGTTCTCGCGCAGGCTCCAATCCAGGATGGCGGTGCACAGCGCCCCCGACTGGCTGATGAAGGCCACGTTGCCGGGCAGGGCCTGGGTGGCGGAGAAGGTCGCGTTCAGGCCGCGGCGCGGGTTCATCACCCCCAGGCAGTTGGGGCCGACCACGCGCAGGCGCCCACGCTGGAGCTGCTGCTGGATCTGGCGCTCCAGGTCGGCGCCGTGGGCGCCGTGCTCCTTGAAGCCGGCGGAGATGACGATGGCGCCCTTGACGTCGGCCTCCACGCACTCGCCGATAAGCGCGGGCACGCTGTCGGCGGGGGTGATGATGACGGCTAGTTCCACTTTGTCGGGGATGTCGGCGATGCGAGGATAGGCGCGGATGCCCAGCACGCTAGGATGCTTGGGATTGACGGGATAGACGGTGCCGCCGAAGGGGCTGGTCAGCAGGTTGTAGAGCACGCTGCGGCCCACGCTGGCGGGCTTCTCGGTGGCGCCGATCACGGCCACGCTCTTGGGGACGAAGAGGGCGTCGAGCGGGTGACGCTCGGAGCGCAGGAAGTCGCGGGAGGGATCCTGCGCCGGCTTGCTCACCGGCTTGTTGTTGGTGCGCAGGGTCTCGGCCATGGCGGGCGTCCCGGCTAACCTTCAAGTTTACACGCCGGGCGAGGCGGAACCGCCCTAGAATGTTCGGCACAAGTCGCAGGAGGTGCGGGATGAGGAGGTTTTCCTGGTGGGCCCTGTTGTTGCTGATGGCGGCGTTGCTGGCGCCGGCGCAGACCTCGCACCGGCGCCTGCCTGACAACGTCGACGTCGACACCGAGCGGCCGGAGCCGCCGGCCGCCAAGCAGCCGCCCGTGGACATGGTCCAGTTCCAGAAGGACGCCGACGAGCTGGCGCGGCTGGCGCAGACCGTCCCGCCCGACATCGAGAAGGTGAAGCAGGGGCTGGTCTCCAAGGACCTCAACGAGCGGCTGAAGAGGATCGAGAAGCTCTCCAAGAAGCTGCGCGGGCAGTTGGCGTGGTTTTAGCCACGGGGCGGAGGCCGGAAGGCGGTTTGCTATACTAGAAACGCCGCACGCGCGCGCCCTTAGCTCAGTTGGATAGAGCGTCTGGCTACGAACCAGAAGGTCGGGAGTTCGAATCTCTCAGGGCGCGCCATGATGTTTTCTTCCTGAGTTGCTCGTGAAGTACCTCTGGTGGTTCGATACCGTCCCGTTCCTGGGCTTCAGCGCCTATGCTCTGTCGCGCTGGAACGAGCATGCCTGGTATCTGGTCTGGATGACGGTGGCCGTGGCCGGCTTCGCCTGCTGGACGACGGCGCGGCTACAACTGGGGAAGTCGTTCACGCCCCGCGCCGAGGCCCGCGCCCTGGTCACCCACGGCCTCTACTCCAAGTTCCGCCATCCCGTCTACACCTTCGCGTTGGTCGCCTATCTGGGCGTGTTCCTGGCGCTGCACTGGCTGCTCGCGCTGGTCGTCTTCCTGGTTCTGTACTCCACGCAACTGCTGCGCATCCGCAAGGAGGAGGCGGTGTTGGAGCAGGCCTTCGGCGAGGAGTACCGGCGCTACAAGGCTGGCACCTGGCTGTGATCGCGGATCGCGGACCGCGCCCCTACCTCCCTGAATCTCCGGCACTTGGCAGCGCCCTGCAAGCTCCCGGCCGGGCGGCGTTCTTCCCTCGAACTTCACAAGAGGAGAGTCGCCATGTTCACCGTGGACCTGCTGATCTTCGGGGTAACCGCCTTGCTGCTCATGTCCCTGATGGAGAACCCGGGAAGCGCGCGCCGGCGCTGAACCGGAGTGGCGCGCGCGGCTCGTGGCCGATCGCCCTCGCGTCCCGAGGTTACAATGGCACGCTGCTCGCGCAGAGGTTTGGACACCATCATCCCAAGGGGAACGCCATGAAGAAGCTTGCTGTCATGCTGATGGTCCTGGTGTTGGGGCTCGCGGCCGTCGCCCAGACCAACCAGAAGGTGATCAAAGATCCCGCCGAATACAATGCCTACATGGCCGCCCTCAATACGACCGATCCGGCGGCGAAGGCAGCGGCGATGGAGGTCTTTGCCGCTCAGTATCCCAACAGCGTAGTGAAGATCGACGCCCTCGCGGAAGCGATGGCGGCGTACCAGCAGGCCGGCAACGCCGCCAAAGTGGACACCATGGCGGGGCGCATCCTGGAGCTGGAGCCCGAGAACGTGCGGGCGCTGGCCATTCTGGCTTTCCTGCGGCGCGCCCGCGCGACTCAGGGCGATACCAAGGCAGGGGAAGAGGCGCTGGCCTATGCGCAGCGCGGACTCAAGGCGTTGCCGGGCTGGACCAAGCCCGCCGACATGCCGCAGCAGGATTACGACAAGCTGCGCCAGACCATGACGTCGCTTCTGAACGGGGCCGCCGGCTTCGGTCGCCTGCAGGCGAAGGACTACGCCGGAGCGCGCGAGTACTACCTGAAGGCGGTGGCGGCCGATCCCAGCAGCCTGCAGGACGTTTACCAGCTCGGCATCGCCGAGCTGCAGATGCAGCCTCTCGACGTCAACGGCTTCTGGTACGTGGCGCGGGCCATGCAGTTGGCCGGGGGCAACGCTGCCGGACGGCAATCCATCGAGGCGTACGGCAAGGCCAAGTACCGCAAGTACCATGGCGGAACGGACGGCTGGGACCAACTGGTCCTGGCCGTGGCCAGCCAGAGCGCGCCGCCCGCCGATTTCGCGCAGTCCATCAAGCCCGCGCCCACGCCGGCCGAGCTGGCCGTGCAGGCCGTCCAGCAGAACGATCCCGCCACGCTGTCCTTCGGCGATTGGGAGTACGTCCTGCAGTACCGCGACGCCTCGCCCGCCAACCAGGAGGCAGCCGCCAAGGTTTGGGCGGTCATCCAGGAGAAGCAGCAGAACGGGAAGGCGAAGCTGAAGCTGCCGATGATGGTCATCTCCGCCACTCAGGACACCATCCTGGGAGCGATCACCGAGGACAACCAAGCCAGCCGGACGGCGGACGTCAAGGTGATCCTGATGAAGCCTCTGGCGCATCCCCCCGCGGCCGGAGCGCAGATCCAGGTGATCGGGGTCTTCACCGACTACACACCCAGCCCCTTCCTCTTCACCATGAGTGAGGGCGAACTGCCGTAACCCCAGCCGGCGTGGAGCGGCACTACGGGACCTGGAACTCTCCGGCCTGGAGGCGGGCGCGATAGATGGCCTTGCGCGCCGCGACCTCGGCCACCGCGTCCACGTGCACCACATAGCGGCCGCGAGGCAGGTTCATGCCCGCGCCGAAGGGGAACTCCAGCGGCCCGCTCGCGCCCTTCATGGGGCCGTGCTGGTAGCCCAGGGCGAAGGCTTTGCCGATCTCGTTCACCGCCACCACGATGTAGGTCAGGTCGAACTCGTCGGGGGTGTAATTGGTGATGTCCGCCGAGCCGGCGATGCGGTCGCCATCCACGGCGGGCATCTGCCTCCACACCAGCAGAAGAGGCGGCACCACCTCCAGGAAAAAGACCCGCTCCCGCCCGTCGGCGGGGGTGCCCGAGTCGGTGACGCTGAGGCTGAAGCGGAACTGGCCGACGGCGCCCGGGGTGCCGTGCAGCCGGCCGTGCTCGGCATCCAGCTCGATGCCGGGAGGCAGCGCACCGCTGGCCACGCGCCAATGCAGAGGCGGAGTTCCGCCGCGGGCCCGCAACTGCAGCTCATAGGGCAATTGCGTCACCCCGCGGGGAAGGGAGTCGGTGGCCAGCACCAGAGGATCGCGGTCGGGGGGCGCCTCTTGCGCCCGCACCCACGCGGCCGCTCCCATCAGCAGGAGCAGCAGGCAGGCGGACAAGCAAAGCGGAGAGCGGCGCATACGGGCCTCCAAAGGGCTACCATTAGAGTAGCCGCATGGGCGAAATCGACAAAGTGACGGGGGCTCCCTACAAGCCTCCACTGGGCCGCACCGAGCGCCTGCTCGAGGACAAGGTGGAGTTCGTGCGCTGCCCGCGCTGCCAGTGGTCCATCCTGCTGGAGAAGCGGGCCACCCTGGTGTGCCTGCGCTGCGGCTACGAGTGGGAAGGGTAGGCGGCGGGCATGCACAAGCTGGCCATCCGGACGCGGAAGAAGCGCGAGATCGTGGACATCACCGAGCAGGTGGAGAAGGCGCTCGCGGGCAAGTCGGGGATCTGCCACCTCACCATCCTGCACACGACCGCGGCGCTGACCACCGCCGATCTGGATCCCGGGACCGACCTGGACATGCTCGACGCCTTCGAGGCCATGGTCCCCAAGCTGCGCTACCGCCACCCGCACGACCCCGCGCACGTTCCCGACCACATCCTCTCGGCGTTGATCGGCACTTCGGTGGCGCTGCCGGCGGAGAGGGGAAAGCTGCTGCTGGGTACCTGGCAGCGCGTGGTGCTGGTGGAGCTGGACGGCCCGCGCGAGCGCCAGGTGGTGCTGGCGGTGGTGGCAGAGGCGTAGCGGGGAGAGGCGGGAGGAGCGATTCGCTCTGGTAGAATCGTGCGGCCCTCGGGGCGCCCATGCGATATCCCATCTACGAGTTGGGGTGCAAGAACGAGCTGGTGGGACAGCACACCATCAGCCTGCCCCTGCCCAAGGACGTGACCATCGGCGGGCACCGGCCGGTGCGCGCCGGCATCACCGTCAATTTCGCCTGCCCGCGCTGCAACTACGTCTATGAGTACAGCGGAGTGGAGGTGCAGCACAGCTACCGCGCCACCGAGGACCTGCGGCATCTTCCCCCGGAGCCGACGCCGGTCGAGGTGGAGTTCGGGTGCGCGCAGGCGGAGTGCGGAGGCCGCATCCGCGTCTATACCACGCGCGACGGCGCCGAGGACCGCAAAGACCTGCTGGCGCGGTTGGCCGCGGCCGTTTACTTTGTCACTTGCCCCAAGGGACACAAGGCCATCTTTCCGGGGGGCGCGGACTGCAAGATCACCGAAGGCCCGCGCTCGAACCCGTTCTAGGAACCAAAGGAGAGATACGATGTCCGGATTCAGCCGCCGACCCGAGATCCGCCGCCGCCGCGCCCGCAAGGAGAAGATCGCCAATCTGCGCCGGCGCTACGCCGCTACCAAGTCCGAAGCCGACCGCAAGAAGATCCTGGAGAAGATCCAGCGCGTGGCTCCTACCATGTCGGCGGAGGAGTTCCTCAAGCCGCTGGAGAAGAAATCCTCGTAGTCACTCCGCCGCAGGGGCCGTGGGCCGCAGCCGCGCCAGGACCTCCTGCCCGCGCCCCTTCCAGCGGGTGCGCAGCACCGAAAGCAGCAGCATGGCCAGGAAGATGGCCAGCAGGCCCAGCGAGGCCGTGCGCACGCTCTGCGCATGCTTGGTCAGGATGGAGAAGCGCCCGTAGACGAACTCGATGTGCACCCAGTAGACCAGCAGCGAGGTCTGGCCCATCTGGATGAGGGGACTGAAGCCCCACTGGGCCGCGCCCCAACGGCACCAGGCGTAGCAGCCCGCCAGGATCATCCCCAGGATGCCCACGCGAATGAGGAAAAAGTTGGGGCTGGTGTGCCAGAAGTCGTAGACGGCGTAGAACTGGAACGGCCGGGCGTCCAGCCAGCGGGCCAGCAGGATGATGGCCACGCCGCCGGCGCCGACGAGAGCGAAGGTCGCAGCTTCGCGCTTCCGCCCCCAATCACTCAGGAGCAGGAAGCCGGTGGCCAGCCCGGCGAAGGCGAAGGCCGTCCAGGGGAAGACGGGGAAGAGCCAGGGCTGGGGCTTATCGAAGGTGTGCACGCCGTTGATGTAGGACTGGAGCGGCCAGGGCAGCCAGGCGGGGCGCCAAGTCGTCCACAGCGGCGGGGTGAGCAGGGAGATGGCCAGGGCGGCGGCGACGGCGGCCGCAGCGCTCCTCCAGCGGGCGCGGGCCGGGTCCTTGGTGGCGTGGAGCACGGCCAGCCGGCAGACGACCCCCATCAGCATCATGGAGAGGCCGATGGTGTTCAGGATGTCCACGCGCAAGAGGTCGGTCCAGGGGGCCCAGGGGAAGGCGATCGCGTACTCCTGCAGGCGGAAGAGCAGGCCCAGGGCGAAGATCTCGGCGCCGCGGCGGATGGTGGAGCGGGCGACCTGCTCGGCGTCCAAGCCCTTCTGGCGCAGCTTGTCGGTGACCAAGGCGAAGGAAATGCCGGCGAGAAAGAGGAAAAGGGGCGCCGGCAGCGTGCCCCCGAGCTGCGACCACATGAAGAAGGTGGACTTACGGGCCTCAGGGCTCAACCAGGAGTCATAGCAGTGGGTCTGGAACATGAGCACGCAGGCCAGGCCGCGCATCCAGTCGATATAGGCGAGGCGGGAGCGGGCGGGAGCGGGCATGGTGGGCGGAGCTCCCGCTCAGGGTAGCAGAACCGCTCCTAGGCAGGCTGCGAAGCCGCAACCTGACGAGCTGCCAGCGGCGTTCTCCCTTTCCCGGTAAAAGTTTCCCGGCGGCGGCAAAAAGTGCGCCGCGCCCGACCGGGGCAGAGCCTGCAAGCCGCCTAGTTTCAAAGCAGTAGGGGATGGCACCGGGGATGCACTAGGCAAGAACAGACGAAGTGGCGCGCAGTGGGGCGTTCATGAGATGAGCTTCGGCCAGAGGTCTTCCTGGACGCCCCATTGCATTAAAAACCCACCACGCGGGCAGCGGCCTCGAGCATTCTCCCCCGGACCCGCAGAAACTCCCTCCCAACCCGGATTCACCCCTGAGCGATTCTCCCCTGCAGGTCGAGGCCGGCCTGTCGTAGCAGAGCTTCCACCGTGGCTTCGTTGAGCCGGGAAGCGTCATACTCCACTGAGACGGTGGAATCACGGGGCTGGAAGCGGATGCGGCGCATCCCATAGACCTCGCGGGCCGCTTGCAGGGCGCGTAGCTCGGCTTCCCCGGGCGGGCGGCCGTAGCGGAAGCTGACATCCAGGGTGGTCATGTTCGTCACCTCTTCGGCAGACCAGAATCCCATCGGGGCTGGAACACTCTAATATAGAACAGTCCCGACGGCGCGCCATGGACTCCCAGCACAACCCGACGGCCACAACCGTGAAGGATCCCGTCTGCGGCATGAGTGTGAACCCGGCGACCGCCAAGGCGCGGGTGGAACATGCCGGCCGTGAGTACTTCTTCTGCTGCGGGGGGTGCGCGGAGAAGTTCTGCGCGCAGCCCGAGAGATATCTGGCACCCAAACTGGCGGCGCCGCTGATGCAGATTCAGCCCGCGGCAGCGGCCATGCTGGCTCCGCCGGTGGCCATGGCCAAGGACCCGGTCTGCGGCATGAGCGTGGATCCGGCCCGCGCCCAGGGCAGCGCCGCACACGCGGGCACGACCTACTACTTCTGCAGCACGCACTGCGCGGAGAAGTTCCGGACGGATCCCGCCAAGTACCTCGCTCCCCAGGCGCCGCCAGCGGTTGCGACCGCTGCCCAGGGAACGACCTACACCTGCCCCATGCACCCGGAGATCGTGCGGCCGGGGCCGGGAAGCTGCCCCCTGTGCGGCATGGCGCTCGAACCCATGGAGGTCACGGCGCAGGAGGAAGAGAACCCCGAACTGCGGGTGATGTCACGCCGCTTCTGGGTGGGGCTAGTACTGACCGCCCCCCTGCTGGTGCTGGCCATGGGCGGGATGTGGCTGCACCTGGGCCTGGCGCCCCGGGTCTCGCAGTGGATCGAGTTTCTGCTGGCCACGCCGGTGGTGTTGTGGGGCGGCTGGCCTTTCTTCGAGCGCGGCTGGCAGTCGGTGGTGAACCGCAGCGCCAACATGTTCACCCTGATCGCCATGGGCACGGGCGTGGCCTATCTCTACAGCGCGGTGGCGCTGCTGGCGCCGGGAATGTTCCCGGTTTCGCTGCGCGGGGAGGGCGGCGCCGTGCACGTGTACTTCGAGGCCGCGGCCGCCATCGTGGTGCTGGTGCTGCTGGGCCAAGTTCTGGAGTTGCGGGCGCGAGCGCAGACCTCGAGCGCCATCCGCGCCCTGCTCGACCTGAGCCCCAAGACGGCGCGCCGCCTC
>DASPRL010000037.1 GCA_035624475.1 Terriglobales bacterium | reverse complement strand
AGTATTACCTCAAGGAGTTCTGCGGCCGCCCCACGCCGCTCTACTTTGCCGAGCGCCTGACCCGCGAATTGGGCGGCCCGAAGATTTATCTCAAGCGCGAAGACCTGCTGCACACCGGCGCGCACAAGATCAACAACTGTCTCGGCCAGGCGCTGCTCACGCGGCGGATGGGCAAGCGGCGCGTCATCGCTGAGACCGGCGCCGGCCAGCACGGCGTGGCCACCGCGACTGTCTGCGCATTGCTCGGCTTCGAGTGCGTGGTCTACATGGGCACCGAGGACATGCGGCGGCAGGAGTTGAACGTCTTCCGCATGCGCCTGCTGGGGGCGGAGGTGCGGGGCGTGGAGGCGGGCTCGCGCACGCTCAAGGACGCCATCAACGAGGCCATGCGCGACTGGGTGACCAACGTCCGCACCACCCATTACTTGCTGGGCAGCGTGCTGGGGGCGCATCCCTATCCCTCGATGGTGCGCGACTTCCACCGCGTGATCGGGGAAGAGGCGCGGGCGCAGATCCTGCAGGCGGAGGGCAGGCTGCCGGCGGCGGTGATCGCGTGCGTGGGCGGCGGATCGAATGCCATCGGCATCTTCCACCGCTTCCTGAAGGACAAGAAGGTGAAGCTGATCGGGGTGGAGGCGGGCGGGCGCGGGCGCGAGTTGGGCGCGCATGCGGCGCGCTTCTGGGGAGGGGAACCGGGAGTGCTGCAGGGCGCGTATTCCTGCGTGCTGCAGGATGCGGCGGGGCAGATCGCCGGCACGCATTCGGTCTCGGCGGGGCTCGACTATCCCATGATCGGGCCGGAGCACGCGGCGCTGAAGGACGCAGGGCGGGCGGAGTACGTGGCCGCCAGCGACCGGGAGGCGCTGGAGGCGTGCTCGCTGCTGGCGCGGCTGGAGGGGATCATCCCGGCGCTGGAGTCGGCGCACGCGGTGGCGGAAGTGGTGAAGCGCGCGCCGCGCATGAAGAAGCGCGAGAGCGTCATCGTGAATATCAGCGGACGAGGCGACAAGGACATGGGGATCCTCACCAAAGAATTGAAGATCGCAGATTGAAGAATGCAGATTGGGTGATCGGATGGGCGGGCCATCGATTCATTTCAAGAGCTGCGCAGGCCGCCTTTTTTCAGGTCGCCGATCGCCCGATGCTGCGAGGGGAGATTTTTCTGTAACGTCAGGGAATCATGCCAATCCATCTGAAGATTGCAGATTGAAGAATGCGGATTGAGTCATCGGGTCACCGGCTGACCGGGTCATCGGGCCATTCTGAAAAAACGAGAAACAGAGGAAGGGAAACGTGAACGGAGACAGGCAAGAGTGCAACAGCCGGCGGGTGCGGGCGGGATTGGCTCTGGCCGCGCTGGTTCTGGGGAGTGCAGTCTTCCTCGCAGCGCAAGGACAGCCGGCAGCACACGAGAAGCCGGCGGCGGCGCCGGCGAGTTCGCCGACGATCCACCAGCTCTTCGAAGAGGACCAGAAGGACCGGATGGCAGCGGACGCGGACTGGGACAAGGTCAGCGCCCATGATAAGGAGCACCGCCGCTTGGCCCACCAGATTCTGGCGGCGGGTACACTCCAGACGGCGCAAGACTTCCAGGACGCCGCCTTCATCTTCCAGCACGGAGAGACGGCGCAGGACTACATGCTGGCGCACATCCTGGCGATGGAAGCGACGTTCAAGGGCTCTTCCCTGGGGAGCTGGATCGCGGCGGCCACGCTCGACCGCTACCTGCACGAAATCCATCAGCCGCAGGTATTCGGCACGCAGTACGTGCCCGTGAAGGGAAACCCGCAGCTCACGGGGCAAGACCCCTATGACAAAGACCTGATCTCGGATGCGCTGCGGCAGGAGTTCTGCGTGTCCACCTACGCGCAGCAGCAGGCGAACGTGGAAGCGATGAATCAGAACAAGGACATCCCCTATGGAGATGGGTGCCACAAAGCACCCCCGGCGCCGGCGGCAGGGGCGTCGCCCGTCCATGCGCTCTACGAGGAGGACCAGAAGGACCGCGAGCCGCGGGTGGGTCAGATCGACTGGAACAAGGTCGCTCCGCGGGACGCGCAGCGGCGCAAGCAAACCCACCAGATGCTGGAGGCGGGCGCGCTCAAGACGGGGCAGGATTTCGAGGACGCTTCGACCATCTTCCAGCACGGCGATACGCCGCAGGACTACCTGCTGGCGCACATTCTGGCGCTGGCGGCGATGGAGAAGGGCGACGCCAAGGCACGCTGGATCGCGGCTGCCACCCTGGACCGCTACCTGCAGAAGGTGCAGCAGCCGCAGGTCTTCGGCACGCAGTACCGCTGGGACGGGCCCAGCCCGACTGCCGCGACCCAGCAGCCTTACGACACGGACTTCTTGTCCGACGCCACACGCCGGCAGTTCTGCGTGAGCACCTACGCCGACCAGCAGAGGAACCTGGAGGCGATGAGGCAGGGGAAGGACTGGCCGTCGCCGGACCACTGCCCGAAGTGAAGCATCGGGGGATTGGGTGATCGGGTAATTGAGTCATTGAGTAATTGGCGTCTGGCGGCCCAGTTTCTTCAATTACCCGATTACCCGATTTCTCAATTACTCAATCCAGAGGAGATTTTTCTGTAACGCCTAGAGACCATGCCAATCCATTTCCAAGACCGTCCGTCGCTGGTGGTGTACGTCACTTGCGGCGATCCCGACCTGGGAACGACGCGGGAGATCGTGCTGGCGGCGCTGAGTGCGGGGGCCGAGGTGGTCGAGCTGGGCGTGCCCTTCAGCGATCCGGTAGCCGACGGCGTGGTCATCCAGCGGGCCAGCGAGCGCGCGCTGAAGAACGGCACTACGCTCAGCGGCGTCCTCAAGCTGGCGCGGGACATAAGGAAGGAGCAGACGCAGGCCGGGCTCATCGTCTTCTCGTACCTGAACCCGGTGCTGCGGCTGGGGCTGGAGCGCTTCGCCGCCGAGGCCGCGGAGGCGGGCATTGACGGCGCGCTCCTCACCGACCTGACGGTGGACGAGGCCGGCGAATACCGGCGGGCCATGCGAGCGCGCGGGCTGGCGACCGTGTTCCTGGCGGCGCCGACCTCGACCGAAGAGCGGTTGCGGCGGATCGGGGAAGCTTCGTCGGGCTTCGTGTACGCGGTCTCGCGCACGGGCGTGACCGGGAAGCGGCAGGAGCTGGCGACCGACGCGCGCACGCTGGTGGCACGGCTGCGGAAGTACACCAAGCTGCCTATCGCGGTGGGCTTCGGCATCTCCACCGCGGAGCAGTTCCGGGCGGTGGGCGAATTCGCCGACGCCGCGGTGGTGGGCAGCGCCATCGTGGAGACGGTGGAAAAGGCAGGACGCGCGAAAGCCGCGGGGGCGGTGGCAGAGTTTGTGAGGACGTTGAAGAAGGGCACTTAGCACTTAGCCATTCGCACCTGGCCCCTCAGGGTCAGGCCGGACCCTAAAGGGCTAAATGCTAAGTGCTAAAGGCTAATGGCTGTTCTATGGACATCGCAGAGTGGCGACGGCAAATCGACGAGATCGACCGCACGCTGGTGGAACTGCTGAACCAGCGGGCACGGATGGCGCAGGAGATCGGGCGGCTGAAGCGCCATACCCGGATGCCCATCCGCGAACCGGAGCGCGAGCGCGCCATCCTGGAGAACGTGCGCCGGGCGAGCCGGGGTCCGCTGCCGCCGGACGAGCTGGCCGGTATCTTCGAGCGCATGATCGCCGCCATGCGCCGGCTGCAGAAGGACGAGATGCTGGCGGAGGAGAGCGGTCAGCCGTCAGCCATCAGCCGTCAAGAAAAGGCCTAGGCCAAGAGGCGGTACTGGGGCCTGAGGTTCTCGGCGGTGCCATGAACTCTTCCATCAAAAAGATCACGATCATCGGCACGGGCCTGATCGGGGGCTCCTTCGCGCTGGCGCTCAAGCGGTGCGGGTGGATGGGGCGGATCGTGGGCTGCGACAGCGAGGCGGTGCTGCGGCAGGCGAAGCGGCGCCGGGCCATCGACGCGGGCGCGAGCGACCCGCTGCGCGCCATCGCCGGCAGTCAGGTGGTGGTGTTGGCCACGCCCATCTTCAGCACCCTCGACCTGATAGAGCGGCTGGCGCCCGCGCTCGCGCCCGAGGTCCTGCTCACCGACGTGGGCTCGACCAAGCGCGCGATCGTGAGGCGGGCGCAGGCGGTGTTCGGCCAAGAGGCGGCGCGGCGGTTTCTGCCCGCGCATCCCATGGCGGGGAAGGAGCGCGGCGGCATCGCGAACGCGGAGGCCGGGCTCTTCGAAGGCGCGGCCTGGACGGTGACGCCGTTCCCGCGGCAGAGGCTGGGCTCCGGGCGCATCGGCGAGTACCTGGGCCTGGTGAAGCGGACGGGCGCGCACGTGGTGGAGATGGACGCCGCGCGCCACGACCGGCTGATGGCCTGGCTCAGCCACCTGCCGCAGATGCTGGCCGTCGCTCTGGGAGCGAGTCTGGTGGACGAATTCGGCGAGGCCCGCGACTTGCGGAAGGTGAGCGGGCGCCAGGTGCGGGAGATGACGCGCACCGCCGCCAGTTCGTACGGCATCTGGCGCGACATCGTGTGGACCAACGCCGACAACCTGGGCCAAGCCCTCGAGCGCTTGGAGCAGCGGTTGGCCCACCTGCGTGAGAACCTGAAGAGCCCGGCGCTGCGCGAAGAGTTCGCGCGCGCCAACTCGTTCCGGAGAAGCTGACCGCTAGAAGAGAAGGAGGAGCAGAGCGAGGTGAGGGACCCTGGTCTCATCACTGAGGAGGGTGAGCCGGGTCACCGCGCGGCACGCCGCCAAAGAAGAGACTGATGTGCTGGTTGCTCAGCCATCTCCCAGAGGACCCGGTGCATCTGTTCTTTGACGGCCCTTGACAGCCATACAGGAGGCACCTCATGCAGAAACCTGCCTGGAAACTCTTCCTCTTCCTAACCGTGCTCATGACCCTGGTCCTGTACACCGGCATCGTGCAGGCGCAGGAGAGCGCGGCGACGGCGCAGCCCCAGGCGGCTGCGGCGCCCTACCACCCGGCGGCGGCGGCCTTCGCCACGCCGGCGCCCAAGGCCTCCAGTTCCACCATGTCGGAGGGTCCTGACCCCGACCGCAAGTGGGAGATCGAATTCCACGGCGGCGGAATGTTCTCCACCAACCCGGACGGAGGCGCCGCGACCCTGCCGGGGCCGGGCGCGCCCTTCACCGACAATAACGGAAATCCCAGCCGCGCCGTCTCGTCCTTCTATTTTGGCGACGGGGCGCTGTTTTTCAACCAATTGATCACCAACGCTTTCTGCACGGGTGTGACTTGCACCCCCATCACGCCGCTGGACCCGGTGTTGACCACGCGGACGGCGGAGCGGGACAACGGGGGCGCGTTCGGCTTCCGCATCAGCCGCGACATCACACCACGGTGGGCGATCGAAGCCAACTTCGACTACAGCCTGGCCAACCTGCGGATCAACTCGACGGGGCTGGCCGGCATCGAGGCCAGCCGGGCGAGTTGGGCGACGGGTTGGAACAACTTCTTCACCAACGTCACCTTTGGCACGGGCATCGTGACCACCTCGGTCGCGACCATCGACCGCAGCGAGGGCCATCAGATCTTCGGTACCGCAGGCGTGAACGTCAACCTGCTGACCGAAGGGCGGGTGATCCCCTACCTGAGCTTCGGGGGCGGCGCGCTGGCCAACACCGGCGATCTGCCTTCAGCGCTGCTGGTGGGGAACTACCAGGTGACCTTTCTCGGGCCGCACAACGTCACCGACACGGTGCTGATCAACTGGGATATGCCCGGTGTGCAGGGAGTGGGCTACGTGGGCGGCGGCTTCAAGTACTACGTGACGTCGCGCTGGGGCATCCGCGTGGACGTGCGCGACTACCTGAGCGGCAACGGGCTCAAGCAGTACGTCAGCGCCCTGCCCGTGGTGGCCACCCTGACCCCGGCGGAGACCATTGCCGGGCCTCCGGGAACCACGCCGGATGTGCAGTTCAGCAACAACCCGCCGACCGGTCCGGACACGTTGAGCGGGCCGGCCCTGACGCGCTTCCGGACCTTCTCCGGGGACGGAGTGCGCAACCAGATCGTGGTCAGCGGCGGCATCTTCTTCCGCTTCTAGGCCGCGTACCGGCAAGGCTCACGCCCGCGCCCTTCGGGGCGCGGGCGTTTTATTTTGGGCGCAGGACCGGATGTATAATGCGTTGCTCCGAGATAAGGTCAAGGAGGCACGATGCAGAAAGCGGCCTGGAAACTGCTCCTCAGTTTCTTCTTGCTGATCACCCTGGTCCTCCTGGTCGGCGTCGCGCAGGCGCAGGAGAACGCGGCGACGGCGCAGCCCCAAGCGGCTGCGGCGCCCTACCACCCGGCGGCGGCGGCCTTCGCCACGCCCTTGCCCAAGCCCGCCAGCCCGGCCGTGACCGAGGGCCCGGACCCGAGCCGCAAGTGGGAGATCGAGGTCCATGGCGGCGGGGCCTTCGCCAACAGTCCCCACGACGGCACGGGCACGCTGCCCGGAGCGGGCGCGACCTTTACCGCGGTGAACGCCACCACCAGCCGCGCCATCCCGTCCTACTATTTCGGGGACGGCACGCTGCTCTACAACCAGGCGGTGGATGCAGCCGCCTTCCCCGGCATCACCACGCACATCATGCCCCTGGATCCGATCCTGACCACGCGCACGGCGGAGCGGGACAACGGAGGCGCCTTCGGCTTCCGGCTGAGCCGCGACATCGCGCGGCGCTGGGCCATCGAAGCCAACTTCGACTACAGCCTGGCCAACCTGCGGGTGAACTCCACGGGGCTGGCCGGCATCGAGGCCAGCCGCGCTACCTGGGCGACGGCCTGGACGGAGAACCTCACCGGCTTCAGCCCGGTGGTCACCTCGGTGAGCGCGATCGACCGCAGCGAGGGCCAGCAGATCTTCGGCACCGTCGGCGTGAACCTGAACCTGGTGTCGGAAGGCCGGGTGGTCCCCTACCTGAGCTTCGGCGGGGGCGCGCTGGCCAGCGTGGGTGACCTGCCTTCGGCCACCCTGGTGGGCAACTTCCAGGTCACGATCCGCGGGGGTCCGCACAACAACACCGACGCGGTGCTGATCAACTGGAGCACGCCCGATCTGCAGGCGGTGGGCTACTTCGGAGGCGGCATCAAGTACTACGTGACGCCGCGCTGGGGCTTCCGCATCGACGCCCGCGACTACCTCAGCGGCAACGGCCTGGAGCAGTTCGTGAGCGCCAGCCCCGCGGTGCTGACCTTGACGCCGGCGCAGACCATCGACTTCTCCGGCGTTTCGCCGAACATCCAGTTGAGCAACAACCCGCCGGGCGGGCCGGACACGTTGAGCGGCCCCGCCCTGACCCGCTTCCGGACCTTCTCCGGAGAGGGGATCCGGAACCAGGCCGTGGTGAGCGGCGGCATCTTCTTCCGCTTCTAGGCTGGAGACCCGCAAGGCTTCCGCCCGCGCCCTTCGGGGCGCGGGCGTTTTTGTGCTCAGGCTTTGGCCGGAGGAAGGCCTGCGGCCGCAGCCGCGGCGGCGCGCTCGCGGGTGCGCCGCCGCAGTTCGATGAGCGGAAGGAAGGGATCCAGGTCGGCGTACTTCTTCCAGACCACCTTGGTGCCGGCCCAGCCGTCGCCCACGCGCGTGCCGTCCCTGCCCATGAGTTGGAAGAGGACGTAGAGGGGCATGAAAGGGATATTGAGGGCGAGGTTCCTCTTGAAGGCAGCGAGGAAGCCAGCGGGACGCCCGGTGACGGAATCGATGACCCGCAGTCCCATCACGTACTTCATGGGTGAGTAGCCGCTGAAGCCGTCCTTGGCGATGGCGAAGAAGACGGCGACCAGCAGCATCAGGACCCACACGAAGACGGCGAGACGGCCCCCGAAGTCCTGATTGCCGGAGGCGGCGCCGGCCGCGGCGCCCAGCAGCACCGCCACGAAGAGGATGAGGAAGCCCAGGATGAAGCCTGCGAACTAGATCAGCATCTGGTCGAGGAAGTTGGCCAGCACCCGGAGCAAGGCGAAGTCCTGGTGGCACTTCTCGCAGACGCGGTGGTTGTAGAGGACCTTCTCGGAGACCCCCAGGGGCAGGCTGCAGAGCGGGCAGGTGGTGGCGGGCATGGGAAGGCGTATTGTGGCGCGACCGGGGGACCGGCGCAAGCGCTCGGGGCTGACTGTCCCTTTGCCCCATGCGCGCCCGGCGATTAGAATCCAAGGCCATGAACAAAGTCGTCGCCAACGCTGACGAAGCCATCCGCGACATCCAGGATGGCGCGGTACTGATGGTGGGGGGCTTCGGGCTGTGCGGCGTCCCGGAGAACCTGATCGCGGCGCTGGCGCGCAAGGGCGTGAAGAACCTCGTCACCATCTCCAACAACGCCGGGGTCGACGAGTTTGGCCTGGGCACGCTGCTCAAGAACCGGCAGGTGCGCAAGCATATCGGCAGCTACGTAGGCGAGAACAAGATGTTCGAGCAGATGGTGCTGAGCGGGGAACTGGAGCTGGAGCTGAACCCGCAGGGCACGCTGGCGGAGCGCATCCGCGCGGGCGGCGCCGGCATCCCCGCATTCTTCACTCCCACCGGCTTCGGTACGGTGATCGCCCAAGGCAAGGAGACGCGCGAGTTCGACGGCCGCGCCTACGTGCTGGAACGCGCGCTGCACGCCGACTTCGCGCTCATCAAGGCGTGGAAGGGCGATAGGTGGGGCAACCTGGTCTTCCGCAAAACGGCGCGCAACTTCAATCCCATGATGGCGACGGCGGCGCGCGTGACCATCGCCGAGGTCGAGCACCTGGTGGAGGTGGGCGAGATCGAGCCCGACCAGGTGCACGTGCCCTCCATCTACGTGAAGCGCATCTTCCCGGGCACGGACTACGAGAAGCGGATCGAAAAACGGACAGTGAGAAAGAGTACCTAGTACCGAGTACCGAGAGAGCATGGCCAACGACCAACGACGAACGACCAACGACTGAAGTCATGCCTGCACCCGACAGCACCGCAGAGGAAGTCAGGACCAGCGTGCTGCGCTACCTGCGCATGTACGAGGAAGGACAGTTCACGCTGGGCGACCTGGCGGCGGAGATCGCGGTGATGGCCCCGGCCTACGACCACGCCATGGGCGGGATCAACGACGCCTACGGCGATTTGCTGGCGGTGGCGTGGAAGTACAAGAAGGAGTCCGACGCGGACGGCGGCGTCCCGCAGGAAGAGCTGGAGCGGGCGGTGACCGAGTTCCGGCGGGCGGAAGCAGCGTGGTGAGGGCCAGAGAATCGAATCATTGACGATTGACTCATTGACGATTGAGAAGCAGATCCCTCGCCGCCCAGGCGGGCTCGGGATGACGACCTGAAACGTGAAACCTGAAACGTGAAACGGTGAAGAGCATGGCGACGGCACCGAACATCGGCAAGCAGAAAGACGCGGAGAAGCGCGACCGCATCGTGCGGCGGGTGGCGCGGGAGTTGCGCGACGGCTACTACGTCAACCTGGGCATCGGCATGCCCACCCTGGTGGCCAATTGGGTGCCCAAGGGCATGGACGTGGTCCTGCAGAGCGAGAACGGGATGCTGGGCATCGGGCCCTACCCACTCGAGGGCCAGGAGGACGCCGACCTCATCAATGCCGGCAAGGAGACGGTGAGCGAGATCCCGGGCACGTCGTATTTCTCCAGCGCGGATTCCTTCGCCATGATCCGCGGCGGGCACGTGGACCTCTCGGTGCTGGGCGCCATGGAAGTGGATGAAGAAGGCAACCTGGCCAACTGGATGATCCCCGGCAAGATGGTGAAGGGCATGGGCGGAGCCATGGACCTGGTGGCGGGGGCGCGGCGGGTGATCATCGCCATGGAGCACACCACGCGCGAGGGCGCGCCCAAGATCCTGAAGAAGTGCACCCTGCCGCTGACTGGCGTAAAGGTGGTGGA
>DASPRL010000036.1 GCA_035624475.1 Terriglobales bacterium | reverse complement strand
GCATGATCTCGCAGGGCGCCTCGGAGATCAATCTCACCTTCGTGATCGAGGAGGACGCTGTGCCCGAGGTGGTCCGCCGCCTCCACCAGATGTTTTTCACCGATCCCGACCCGGAAGTGTTTGAATAGCAGTGGATAGTGGCTAGTGGTCAGTGGATAGTGGAAGACGGTGGCGCAGGCCTGTAGGTCCTGCATCTCCGCGGGTCCGTTGTGCTGTCATCCTGAGCGAGTGGTGCCCTGCGGCTTCGCCGCAGGGTACCGCGAGTCGAAGGACCTTGCGTTTTCGCGGGCGTGCGGAGGAATCGGTCCTCACGCAGGCTCCCGCCCCGCAGGGGCGGAGTTTCTAAAGCCCGGCACGGTAAGTGCCGGGTAGACTCGCAAGATGAAGACCGAGTCCCGCAAGGGACGGCACAGGTTTTCAATCGTCAATGACTCGATGACCCGATGACTCAATAGGCCGAGCGCTCACACAAACGACTTATGAACTTTCTCATCCTGGGACGCGGCAAGACCGGTTCGCTGGTGGCCGCGGTGGCGCGCGAGCGCGGCCATCAGGTCGAGGCCCTGGGCAGCTCCGACAACCCCGGCGGCAAGGCCCTCACCGCCGAGCGCCTCCGCGGCGTGGACGCGGTCCTGGACTTCACCACTCCCCAGGCCGTCATCCCCAACATCATCGCCTGCGCCGCCGCCGGCGCCACCATGGTGGTGGGCACGACCGGCTGGCACAAGCAGCTTCCCCAGGTGCGCGAGTTGGTGGAGCGCAGCGGCATCGGGTTCCTCTGGGCCTCGAACTTCTCGGTGGGCGTGAACGTCTTTTTTGAGATCGCGCGCGCCGCGGCCGCCGCCCTGCGCCAGGGCTACCTCGCGCGCATCACCGAGCGCCACCACGCCCAGAAGAAGGACGTGCCCTCGGGCACCGCGGTCGTTCTGCAGAAGATCCTGAACGAGAACGGTGACGCCGACGTGCAGATCGATTCCGTGCGCGAAGGCGACACCGTGGGCATGCACGTCATGTTCTTCGACTCGCCCAACGACTCCATGATGCTGGTGCACGACGCCAAGTCGCGCCGCGGCTTCGCGGAGGGCGCCGTGCGCGCCGCCGAGTGGCTGGCCGGCAAGAAGGGCTTCTACGAGTTCCGGGACGTGCTCCAGGCCGCGCCGCCTTCTTCCTCCCGCATCCAGTAGTCCTGCAGCGCCAAAGAGTGTAGTCTCGCTGGCGAGGAGCCGCCCATGCGCCGCGCATCCCTGTTCTGCCTCCTGACCGGGCTCTTGCTCTCCGCCGCCGCCGCGGCCCAGACCGCCGCGCCCCACAGCCAGGCCGCCAACCCCGCCTACATGGACAAGAGCGTCGATCCCTGCGTGGACTTCTACACCTACTCCTGCGGCGGCTGGATGAAGCAGAATCCCATCCCGCCCGACCAGGCCTCGTGGAGCGTCTATTCCAAGATGCAGGACGACAACCGGCTCATCCTGCGCGGCATCCTGGAGCAGGCGGCCGGGCCGCGCCCCGGCCGCAGTGCCGCGGAGCAGAAGATCGGCGACTACTACGCCGCCTGCATGGACGAGGCCGCGGTGGAGAAGGCCGGCCCCGCAGCGCTCGCACCCGAGATGGCGCGCATCGCCAGGCTCAAGTCCAAGGCCGATCTCGCGGCCTACCTCGCCGCCTACCATCCCGAGGACATCTACATCTACTTCGGGCAGTCGGCGCTCTTCCGCTTCGGCTCCACCCAGGACGCCAAGGACTCCACCCAGGTCATCGTTGAGGCCGACCAGGGCGGCTTGGGCCTCCCCGACCGCGACTACTACCTGAAGCAGGACGGCAGGTTTCCCGCCATCCGCGCCGCCTATGTCGCGCACGTGCAGAAGATGTTCGAATTGCTGGGCGACGCCCCCGACGTCGCCGCCGCCAATGCCCAGACGGTGCTGCGCATCGAGACCGCGCTCGCCCAGGGCTCCATGAGCCGCGTCGACCGCCGCGATCCCAACAAGGTCTATCACCGCATGAGCCGTGCCGAGCTGGCCGCGCTCAGCCCCTCCTTCGACTGGAACACCTACTTCAAGGACCTGGGTCTGGCCGGCGTGCAGTCGGTCAACGTTGCCGTGCCCGACTTCTTCAAGACCATGGAGGCCGAACTCAAGGCCGAGGAGTTGCCCGCCTGGAAGACCTACCTGCGCTGGCACCTGGTGCACGCCCAGGCGCGCTATCTCTCCGCCGCCTTCGTGGACGAAGATTTTGATTTCTACGGCAAGACGCTGACCGGCCAGAAGGAATTGCAGCCGCGCTGGAAGCGCTGTGTGCGCTACATCGACCGCGCCCTGGGCGAGGCTCTGGGACAGGCCTACGTAGAGAAGTACTTCCCGCCGCAAGCTCGCCAGCAGGCCCACACCATGGTGGTGCAGATCGAGGCCGCCATGGAGCAGGACATCCACAGCCTCACCTGGATGAGCGACGCCACCAAGCAGCAGGCGCTGGTCAAGCTGCACGCCATGGTCAACAAGATCGGCTATCCCGACCACTGGCGGGACTACAGCAAGTTCCAAGTGGTGCGCGACAGCTTCCTCGCCGACGGCGAGCGCGGCAACGAGTTCGAGTTCCGCCGCTCCCTCGCCAAGATCGGCAAGCCGGTGGACAAGGGCGAGTGGTACATGAGCCCGCCCACCGTCAACGCCTATTACGACGCGCAGAAGAACGACATCAACTTCCCCGCCGGGGTGCTGCAGCCTCCCACCTTCGATCCCACCGGCGACGCCGCTCCCAACTACGGCGATACCGGCGGCACCATCGGCCACGAATTGACGCACGGCTTCGACGATGAGGGCCGCCAGTTCGACGCCCAGGGCAACCTGCGCGACTGGTGGACCCCGCAGGACGCGGCCGAGTTCCAGAAGCGCGCCCAGTGCGTCCAGGAGCAGTACGCGCGGTACGTGGTGGTGGACGACGTCCACATCAACAGCAAGCTCACCCTGGGCGAGGACGTCGCCGACCTGGGCGGGCTCATCCTCGCCTGGATGGC
>DASPRL010000035.1 GCA_035624475.1 Terriglobales bacterium | reverse complement strand
GAACTGCGCCGCGAATTGGGCGGGCTGGACGTGCTGGTCAACAACGCCGGCACCTACGCCACCGTGGACTTCGACAGGATCACGGTGGCGCAGTGGGACGAGATGTTCGCCACCAACACCCGCGGACCCTTCCTGGTGACGCGGGCGGCGGCCAAGCTGCTGCGCGAGCGGAAGGGCAGGGTCATCAACCTGGGCTCGCTGGGCGGGCTGCGCCCCTGGGTGGAGCACGCCCACTACTGCGCCTCCAAGGCCGCGCTCACCATGTTGACCGAGGTCATGGCCAAAGCGCTGGCCCCGGAGGTCGCGGTCAACAGCGTGGCCCCGGGGATGATCTCGATGGGAGAGGGCAAGGCGGAGGGCTTCTTCCGCAAGATCGCCGCCAAGACCCCCATGAAGCGGGCGGGACGGGCCGACGAGGTAGCGGCGGCGGTGCGCTTCTTCGCTTCGGCGCCGCATTTCATCACCGGGACGACGCTGGTGGTGGATGGCGGTTTAGGCCTGACCTAGGAGGCGAGCATGCTGAACCCGATTTATGTGGAGCCGCGTTGGGTGGCGGGGTGGGGGACGCTGGCGCTGATCAACGCCGGGCTGGCCCAGGGCAAGGGCCACAGCGGGCTGCTGTGGTTCCTGCTGTCGCTGCTGCTGGGACCGATCGCCACGTTCTGCATCGTGACCTTCCTGCCGCGCAAGTGAGTGCCGCCCCTGCGGGGCTGGGACACGCGGCGCGAGAATCTCAGGGGCTTCAACCGTCCCTTCGGGACTGGACTCCATTCTGCTTGCTTTCCCAGGACTCTGTCCTGAGCCATTTCCAGTCGCCCTTCGGGCTAATCAGGGTTCCACGGGAGCGCCAGCCCGAAGGGCGTTTGACAATAGCCCAGCACGAAGTGCTGGGCCGGACAGCGAGAAATCCTCCCAGTCCCGCAGGGACGATTGGCCGCCGGGGCATCGGGTGATTGAAACTGCAGATCCCTCTCCCGCCTCGCGGGATCGGGATGACAGACTCAAAGAGAACGGCCGCGCTGGGAGCGCGGCCGGGCTGACGTCTGACGTCTAGTACTCCAGCGTCTTCCCGATCGCGGTGGCGATCTTGTCCACCGAGGGCATGTAGAACTGCTCCAGGGGATGGGAGAAGGGGATGGCGGGCACGTCGGGCGCGGTGACGCGCACGATGGGCGCGTCCAGGCAGTCGAAGGCCTCTTCCGCCAGGATGGCCGAGATCTCCGCCCCGATGCCCAGGGTGCGGTGGTCCTCGTGCACGATCACGCAGCGGTTGGTCCGGGCCACCGACTCCAGGATGGTGTCTTTGTCCAGGGGATTCAGCACCCGCAGGTCCACCACCTCGATGTCCACGTCCTTCTCCTGCTTGAGCTTCTCGGCGGCCTGCAGGGTGAGCTGCAGGGTGTAGCCGTAGGAGATGGCGGTGAGGTGCCTGCCGGGACGGCGCACCGCCGCCTTGTAGAGGTCGGAGAGGTACTCTTCGTCCGGGATCTCTTCCTTGATGGAGCGGTAGAGCTTCTTGTGCTCGAAGTAGAGGACGGGGTTGTCGTCGCGGATGGCGGCCTTGAGCATGCCCTTGGCGTCATAGACGGTGCCCGGCGCCACCACCACCAGCCCGGGCTCGTGCGCGAACCAGGTGGTGTTGGTCTGGGAGTGGTAGAGTCCGCCGCCCACGCCCCCGCCGTAGCAGACGCGCAGAGTCAGGGGGCAGGTCTGGGTGCCGGCGGAGCGGTAGCGCAGCTTGGCGGCCTGCTGGGTCAGAGCGTCCATAGCCGGGGTGATGAAGTCGGCAAACTGGATCTCGGGTACGGGGCGCATGCCCGCCAGCGCCGCGCCGATGGAGGAGGAGACGATGATGCCCTCGGCCAGCGGGGAATCGACCACGCGCTCGGGGCCGAACTCCTCGTACAGGCCCTTGGTGGCCTTGAAGACGCCGCCCATCACCCCCACGTCCTCACCGATGATGAAGACGCTGGGGTCGCGGCGCATCTCTTCGCCCAGGGCGGTAGTGATGGCGTCGATGTACGTGCTCAATGGCATGGGTTATTGGCTCACTTCGGACCGCGGAACTGGAAGGGATCGCGGCCCAATTCGCGCTCGCGGATGCTGAAGGAGTAGACGTGGTCCAGGCACTCCTCAGGTTCGGGGAAGGGAGAGGACTCGGCGAAGGCGATGGCTTCGTCGATCTCCTGGTTGATCTGGTCGGTCAATTCCTGCTTCCACTTCTCCGTCCACAGCCCCTGCTTGGAGAGATAGCGCTCGGCGGCGGGGATGGGGTCCTTGGCCTTCCAGGCTTCCACTTCCTCGGGCTTACGGTACTTGGCGGGATCGATCTCGGAGTGGCCGTACCAGCGGTAGGTCTTGCACTCGATCAGGGTCGGCCCCTCGCCGGAGCGGGCGCGGGCCAGGGCCTCGCGCGAGGCGCGGTAGACCGCGGCCACGTCGTTGCCGTCCACCGTCACCCCGGGGAAGCCGTAGGCCTGGGCCTTCACGCTCAGGTCGGGGACCGCGGTCTGCAGCGAGGTCGAGACCGACTCCGCCCACAGATTGTTCTCCACGATGTAGACGATGGGCAGCTTGTGCACGCCGGCGAAGTTCAGGGCCTCGTGCCAGAAGCCCAGGCTGGTGGAGCCGTCGCCCGAGAGCGCGACCACCAGGTTGGGCTTCTTCTGCATCTTGTAGGCCAGAGCGACGCCGGTGCCGATGTTGAGCTGGGCGGCGATAGTGGAGGCCGGGGTGATGATGTTGGCGGGGGCGTAGCCGCAATGCGCCGGGGAAGAGCGCCCCTGGTCGGGGCTGGTCTTGCGGGCATAGAGCTGGGCGTACATCAGTCTCAGCGGCGTGCCCTTCATGATGTTGGTGACGAAGTTACGATGGGAGGGAGCGACGGTGTCGCCGGGCTCCAGATCGATGGTGGCGCCCACCTCGGTGGCTTCCTGGCCGACGGCGGCGTAGTAGTTGCCGGCGAACTTGCCCTGCTTGAAGAGCAGGCGGGCGCGCTCCTCCACCATGCGGCACTTCAGCATGTAGGTGTAGAGGCGGCGCAGGACCGCCTCCGGGATGGGGGCGGTGCCGTTGGTGGGGGCCGATTTGGGGCTCTTCTGGACGCTTACATCGGGAGCCTGGGGGCCCTTGGAACGTGCTGGGGCCTCGATGCGCTCCCTGGTTCTGGTTGCCATCTCTCTGCCTCGCGAAACGTATATTCTACCCCAGAAGACGAGGGCGGTGTTCCTAAGTAGTAACGAAAGTAACCCTCGGCGCGGTGGATCACTGAAGCGAGATTCAGTCGCGGGACGATGGATCCGGGAGCGCGGCGCGTGCCAATCGCGGGCGGGATTTTTCAACACCGCTGTGAAAAATCGTGTGGAAAACCTGCCCTTGGTTTTCGAAAGCGCGCAAGCCACGCAGGGTTTCACAGATTGCACACTGGAGAGTGCGAGGCGCGGAAGGAGTGGGAAGATTTTTTCTGAGGAGTGAGGTCGGGTCACCGGCGATGAAGGTCCGTCTCGACAAACTCGTGTTGGAGCGGGGGCTGGCGGCGTCGCGCGAGCGCGCCCAGGCCTTGATCCTGGCCGGGCGAGTGCTGGTGGACGGGCAGAAGGTGGAGAAGGCGGGCGCGACGGTGGCGGCGGACTCCGACCTCCGCCTGCTGGGCGAGGAGCTGAAGTACGTCAGCCGCGGCGGGCTCAAGCTGGAGAAGGCGCTGGAGCACTGGCGGATCGACGTGCGCGGGCGCGTCTGCGTGGACGTGGGTGCCTCGACCGGGGGCTTCACCGACTGCCTGCTGCAGCAGGGCGCGGCGCGGGTGCTTGCCATCGACACCGGCTACGGGCAGATGGCGGTACGCCTGCGCTTCGACCCGCGGGTGCGCCTGCTGGAGCGCACCAATGCACGCTATCTCAAGCCCGCGGAGGTGGGCGAGCCGGCCGACCTGGTGGTCGTGGACGTCTCGTTCATCTCTGCTACACTCGTGCTGCCGGCGGTGATAAGAGCAGTGGTCAGGGGTCAGTGGCCAGTGGCCAGTAAGGTCGGGCGGAACTCCCGGCCGGCAGCCGGCGGGACGCCGGCGCTGCAGCTTGTCGTCCTGGTCAAGCCGCAGTTCGAGGCGGGCAAAGGAAAGGTGGGCAAGGGCGGGATCGTGCGCGATCCCGAGGTGCGGCAGGCGGCGGTGGAGCGCGTGCGGCGCGCGGTGGAAGAGCTGGGCGGCCGCGACCTCGAGGTCATCGAGTCGCCCATCCTGGGGGCGGAAGGCAACCGGGAGTTC
>DASPRL010000034.1 GCA_035624475.1 Terriglobales bacterium | reverse complement strand
CGAGCGCTTTGTCGGCACCGCCACCAGCGGCCATGCCATCGTGACCGATGCGGCCGCGGACAAGTCCGCCCCCAGCCCCATGGAGCTGGTGCTGATCGGCCTGTGCGGCTGCACCGCCTCCGACGTGGTCGGGATCCTGCGCAAGAAGCGCCAGCCCTTCACCCGCCTGGAGGTGCGGGCGCAGGCGGAGCGCGCCCCCGACCCGCCTCAGGTCTACACCTCCATCCGGCTCACCTACCGGGTCAGCGGGCCGGTCGAGCACAAAGCCATGGAGGACGCGGTGCGGCTCTCGGAGGAGAAGTACTGCTCGGTCTCGGCCATGCTCAAGAAGACGGCGCGGATTACCACGGCAATCGAGTACGCGTGAAATTTCCTGACGCCGGGTGCGCGGTCTGGTAATCTCCTTTCCATGCCGCAACCCAAGGTCGTGCTGTACACGCAGCCGGGCTGACCGCCGTGCGCCTGGGCCAAGTCCCACCTCGCGGAGCGAGGCATCGAATTCATCGAGAAGGACGTGAGCTGCGACCGCCAGGCGGTCGAGGAGCTCATCTACAAGTACGAGAGCCGTTCCACCCCGACCCTGGTGGTCGGCGACCAGGTGATGATCGGTTTTGACCCCGAGCAGCTCGACCAGCTCCTCCGCGCGCAGTGATCCGGCCGGGTCGCACCCGGTGCTCGGCTACCTGTGCATCGCCGCCGCCACCTTCTGCTGGGCGGGCTCGGCGGCGCTGGGCAAGGGCGCCTTCACCGGGCACCTGGCGGCGGGCAGCGCCCGCCTGGATCCCCTGATCCTTTCGCAGGCCCGCACCACCCTCTCCTTCCTGGCGCTGGCGCCGCTGCTGTGGCTGGCGCGCGGACGCGGGGCGCTGGCCCTGGCTCCGCGCGACGTGGCCCGCTGCCTGCTGCTGGGCGTGGCCGGCTTCGCCGCCTCCAACTTCTTCTACTACCAGGCCATCGACCTGACCTCGGTGAGCACCGCCATCATCCTGCAGTACATCGCGCCCGCCTGGGTGCTGCTCTACTTGGTGGCGCGGCGGCGGCAGCGGGCCACCGCCCTGCGCGTGGGCGCGGTGGCGGCGGCGGTGACCGGCTGCGCCCTTGTGGTGGGCGTGCTCCAGCGTGGCCGGCTCAAGCTCGACCCGGTCGGGATCGGCGTGGCCGAGTTGGCCGCGCTCTCCTTTGCTTTCACCAATACCTACGGGCACGGGCTGGTGCAGCGGCTGGACCGCTGGAAGGTGATCGTCTACGGCCTGCTGGGCGCGGCCTTGTTCTGGATGGTCCTCAACCCGCCCTGGAAGATCGTCGCCGCCCACTACACCCGCGGGCAGTGGTTCTTCCTGGCGGTCTTCGCGCTGACCTCCATCCTGCTGCCCTACGCCTTCTACTTCACAGGGTTGAAGCTGCTGGACCCCACCCGCGCCGTGGTCACCAGTTGCCTGGAGCCGGTCTTCGCCATCAGCCTGGCGGCACTCTTCCTGGGCGAGCGGCTGGGCGCCAGCCAGGTGCTGGGGGTGGGGATCGTGCTGGCGGCCACCGTCGTCATCCAGCTTCCCGAGGGTCCCGGGGTCTCCGCCCCGGGCTGAGCGGTTACCAAAGAGTGTCCTGCAAGGCCGCAAAAGGCGCCTTGTTTCGCTCTTGTCACCGTGGCCTGTGAGCCAGGTCACCGGGAAGGAAGGAGAGAAGTGCCATGATGGTGGCGCAGTGGGACGGCGTCGTGAGCCACGATTAGCCCGCGTCCTGCCCGTCCGCATCTGGGGGATGGACGCTCAGGGAAGGCCTTTTAGCGCCCAGGCGCAGACCATCGACCTCAGCCGCCTGGGCGGACGGCTGGGCGGCGTGACCCAGCCGCTGCAGCCCGGCGACATCATCGGCATCCAGTGCGGCGCGGAAAAGGCCCGCTTCCGGGTGGCGTGGGTGGGCGCCGCCGGCACCCCCTTGGAACACCAGGTGGGGATCTGCTGCGTGGAGCCCGCCAAGTACATCTGGGGCGTGCTGGCGCCGCCGCCCGCGCGCGATACCTACGACCTCAGAAGCGCCCCCGGCCCCGTCCCCGCACCCGCTCCGGTTGCTCCCCTCCAGCCCGTGCAGAGCCGGCGCGCCGCCAAGCGCCTGCGCTGCGTGGCCGGAGTCATGGTGGAGAGCGTCCAGGAGAAGGTACGGCTGTGGGCGGAGTGCACCGACATCAGCCGCCAGGGCTGCTACATCGAGACCTGGCATCCCTTTCGCGCGGGGACCGAGGTGCGCCTGAGCCTGACCTTCCACGAGTTGCGGGTGCTGGGCGCCGGGGTAGTGAAGACCGTCCATCCCGCGCTGGGGATGGGGATCTCGTTCACCGCGATGGAGGCCGAGCATCTGGGACGGCTGGAGCAGATCCTGGCGCGGCTGGAGGGCCTGGAGCAGGAGGCAGCGCCGGCGGTCGAGCAGGACGCGCTCTCCAACCGCCTGCAGGCCTTCGCCGAACAGTTGCGCGAGCTGGAGAGTCACCTGGTGAAGAGCACGGTGGACGCGCGCATGCTGCGCGAGTTCCGCAACGCCCTCGATCACGCCCGCCAGACCGCCTGGGCGGTGGAGCAGTTCCTGACCCTGCAGCAGCAGAAGCGCGACCCTTTCCAGGTGCTCTCCCTGATCACGCTGCAGCGCATCCACAGCACCATCCAGCTCTGCCGCGAGCTGATCACCGACATCGAGGCCACCGAGGTCACCTTCCAGACGGAAGGGCTGATCGAGCTGCACGACAGCGTGCGCGCCCTACTCGGCCACCTGGACCGGATGTTCGCCAAGCCCTCCGCGGCCTAGCTCTGGAGCTCGGCCCGGCCTACCGCACCTTCTTCCAGTCGGTGAAGACCACGGGCTTGCCGCCCTTCACCACGGTGGCGTAGACCTCCTTGAAGCCCTTGTGCTCGCTGGCGCTGTAGCTCAAGGTCAGCTTGGGGCCCAGGCCCACGTCCATGCCGTGGATGGACTCGATCGACTCGATCAGTTTCTCCCGGGTCACATCCTTGCCGGCGCGCTTCAAACCCTCCACCAGCACCATGGCGTCCACGAAGCCCTCCAGGCTGACGAAGCTGGGCTCCGTTCCCGGGTAGTACTTCTTGAGGGCCTCGTTGTAGAGCTTGATGGTGGGCAGGTCGGTGCGGTCGTAGGGTGGGACCACCTGGGTGATGATGGTGCCCTCGGCGTCGTTGCCCGCCTCTTTGATGAAGGCCTCCGTGCCCACGAAGGAGACGGTGAGGAAGACCGGATGCCAGCCCTGGGCGTGGGCACGCTTCACGATCTCGGCCACCGGCGCGTAGGGCCCGACCAGCACCACCGCTTCCGGGTTGGCGGCCCGCACCTGCCGGATGCCCGCATCCACGTCCAGGGTGTTGCGGGTGAAGGTGCCCAGGCCGGCGGGCGTGGCATGGTGTTTGTCCAGCGCCAGCTTCACTCCGTCCAGCACCGCCTTGCCGAAGGCGTCGTCCTGGTAGATGACCCCGATCTTGGTGACGTTCTGCCCGTTCCACAGGCCGTCCACCATCTCCCGGGTCTCGTCGTAGTAGGAGGCGCGCACGTTGATGACCCAGTGCTTCAGCGGCGAGTACAGCACCTGCGCCCCGGTGAACAGCCCCACCACCGGCACCTTGTGCTCCTCCGCCAGGGGCAGGTACTTCACCGCGGTGGGGGTGCCCACGAAGAAGCCGGCGGCAAAGACATCCTCTTTCATCAGGCGGCTGAAGCAGGCGGTGGTCTTGTCGGGATCGTATCCGTCGTCAAAGGCCTGCAGTTGCACGCGGCGGCCATGCACTCCGCCCTTGTCGTTGACGATGTGCAGATAGGCGGTGGCCCCCAGCACCGTCTGCGTCCCCAGGAAGCGGGCGGGGCCGTCCAACGCCGAGCAGGAGCCGATCAGGACGGTGCTGTCGGAGACACCCGGAACCTTCGCCTGTCCCCAGGCCGGGCCGGCGCCCAACAGCCCGCACAGCAAGAGGGTAGTCACCACCGCAACCTGGAAACCCGCGAAACCACGAAGCGCAGTACTGTTCACAGCATCCTCCCTGAACGGATGCCAGGCGCTCGCCTTTGCGGCCAGCCCCGGGCATGCCTAGATCTTCTTGTCCTTCCGAATTCTTCTGTTTCACCCCGGTGAGCGGGGGCCTGTAGAGACGTTCCGCACACACTACACTCCCGATTCGAAGAAGAGAAGGTTACAAAGGTAATCCTGACGGTCGGTCCCATTTTGGGAGCGGGCGCTGGTAAGCTACCCTCTGCCCTTGTTCCCCCTTTCGGGGCCACACCTGGAGGCACGCCGTGTCTGACCCGGTCACGACATTCGCCCGCCGATTGCCGGCGGGAGAGCACTATGGCAGCGCGCGCTCGCTGGTACGTACGGGCGAGCTGGACTTCGCCTCCCCTTCTATCCTAGGTCGGCGCTGCGTGAGGAGGATGGGATGAGACGATTACTTGCGCTGGGCGCGCTGCTGGCCGCCCTGGCGATCGCGGGGGCAGCGCAGTCCTCGTCCGCGCCCGACCTGAAATTCGACATTGACGCCCTCGACCGCAGCGCCGATCCCTGCGCCGACTTCTACCAGTATGCCTGCGGCAACTGGCTGGCCCACAATCCCGTTCCCGCCGACCGCTCCCTGTGGAGCCGCTACAACCAGATGGTCAACCTCAACCAGCAGCGCTTGACCGCCATCCTGCAACAGGCCGCGCAGCCGCGGGCGGGCCGCTCGCCCGAGCAGCAGAAGATTGGAGACTACTACGCTTCCTGCATGGACGAAGCCGGCATCGAGGCCAAAGGGCTGGAACCCCTCCAGCCCGAGCTGGCGCGCATCGCCGCCGTCACCAGCCGCGCCCAGCTTGTGGCCGAGATCGCCCATCTCAACGCCCTGGGTGTCAACGTGCCCTTCGATTTCTATCCCGACCAGGACATGAAGGATTCCACCAAGGTCATCGCCATCGTGGACCAGGGCGGCCTGGGGATGCGCGACCCGGAGCGCTACACCGATGCCGGCCCGGAAGCGTCCGCGCTTCGCGGGAAGTACTTGGAGCACTTGAAGAAAGAGTTTGTCCTGCTCGGGTACGCGCCTGCCGGTGCCGGCGCCGCTGCCCAGGCGGTGCTCCGCCTGGAGACCGCGCTGGCGCAGGCCTCCTGGACGCGCCTCCAGCGCCGCGACCGGGAGAAGCAGTACCACATGCTCACCCCGGCGCAGCTCGCCGCCGTCACGCCCGACTTTTCCTGGAAGCAGTACTTCGCCGGCATCGGCCTGGCGCACGTGCCGGTCATCAACGTCAATGTCCCCGGTTTCCTTGAGGCCTTCAACAGCCTGCTGGTTTCCACGCCCCTGGAAGACTGGAAGGACTATCTGCGCTGGCACCTCGTGCACGTAGCCACGCCGTCGATGCCCGCCGCCTTCGTGGCGGAGGGCTTCGGGTTCGACGACCGGGTCCTGCGCGGGCTCACGCAGATGCCTTCGCGGGCGGAGCGCTGCCAGGACCTGGTGGACCGCGACCTGGGCGAGGCCGAGGGCAAACTGTACGTCGAGGCTTATTTTCCCGAAAGCAGTCGGCAGCGCGTCCTGCGCCTGGTGGGGCTGCTTAAGCAGGCCCTGCGCGAGGACATCCAGACGCTCCCCTGGATGGCTGACGCCACCCGCCGGCAGGCCCTGGCTAAGCTGGATGCCATCGGCGTCAAGATCGGGCATCCGGAGACCTGGCGCGACTACTCCGCTCTGCGCATCATGCGCGGCGACGCCCTGGGCAACGCCTTCCGCTCCCTCAGCTTCGAGTTCCGCCGCCAGGTCGCCAAGCTCGGCAAGCCGGTGGACCGCGGCGAGTTCTACGAGCTGCCGCAGAGCGTCGAGGGCTACCACGACAGCCCATTGAACGAGATCGTCTTCACCGCCGGCATCCTCCAGCCGCCCTTCTTCGACCCGCGCATGGACGACGCGGTGAACTTCGGCATCGCGGGCGGCGTCATCGGCCACGAACTTACTCACGGCTTCGACGACCAGGGACGGAAGTGGGACGGCCAGGGCAACCTGCGCGACTGGTGGACCCCGGAGGACGCCGCCCAGTACCAGCAGCGCGCCGCCTGCTTCGTCCAGGAGTACTCGCAATTCACCGCGGTGGACGACCTCAAGGTGGACGGGCAGCTCACCCTGGGCGAGAACATCGCCGACAACGGTGGCCTGCATCTCGCCTACCTGGCGCTCACCGCCGACCTGGCGGGCAAGGACCTGCCCGGGATCGACGGTTTCACTCCCCGGCAGCGCTTCTTCCTGGCCTGGGGACAGATCCGCTGCGCCAACGTCACCCAGGCGCGGGCGCGCTCGCTGGCGCGCACCGACCCGCACTCCCCCGGGCGCTGGCGGGTGAATGGTGTGGTCTCCAACATGCCCGAGTTCGCGAAGGCCTTCCACTGCCCGGCCGGCTCGCCCATGGTTCGCAAGGACCCTTGCCGCATCTGGTAGTGGGTTGCGTTCTCTCTGAGAACCGGGAACTGGGGACCGGGAACTAGTCCAGGTGCTTGCCCTTGGTCTCGGGCAGCAAGGTGGCCACCAGCGCGGCCAGGAAGAAGGAGAAGGCGCAGAGGTAAAAGGCCCAGCTCAGGCCCTTGCGTTGTCCCACCCAGCCGATGATCCAGGGAGCGACCGCGCTCAGCGTCCGCGCTCCGTTGTAGGTGAAGCCCAGGGCGCGCGCCCGCAGCCGGGTAGGGAAGATCTCGCTGCCGATGATGCCGGAGCCGGAGAAGAAGCCGGTCCCGAAGAACGCCACCGGCGTGCCCAGCAGCAGCAGCATCCACGGTCTGGAGGCCAGTGCGTACAGCGGCACCAGCGCCGCCGCCAGCAGCAGGTAAACCAGGAACGAGCGCCGCCGCCCCAGGTGGTCGGCCACCCACCCGAAGCTGGCATAGCCGGGGAACATGCCGGTGAGGTTGAGCGCCACCAGCAGCCAGGTCATCAGGCCGGTGGAGAAGCCGCGCCCGCCCTGCTCCACCGGCAGGGACAGGAACGACGGTACCCAGGTGAACAGCCCCCACCAGCCGAACATCCCCAGGAAGTTCATCAGGGTGAGCGCGACCGTGGGCTTCAAGTAGCGGCTGTGGAAGAGTTCGGAGAGGGGAGCGCCGGCGACTTCACCGCTCTCCGCCGCGGCTTGGCGCTCGGCGCGGTGCTCCTGCCACATCTCGGATTCGGGCACGCGCTTGTAGATCCACAGCGTGAGCAGCGCCGGCACCACGCCCACGAAGAAGGCCCAGCGCCAGTTGCCCAGGTAGCGCATCACCAGGCCCGCCACCACCGCCGCCAGGGCGAAGCCGATGGCATACGAAGACTGCACGATGGCGATGGCCTTGGCTCGCAGGTGGGTGGGCCAGGTCTCGGCCACCAGGGTGGCGCCGGTGTTCCACTCCCCGCCCATGCCCAGCCCCAGCACGAAGCGGAAGCAGGCCAGCATGAGGATGGTGGTGGAGAGCCCGGAGGCGAAGGAACACACCGAGTAGGTCAGGATGCTGAGCATGAGCGCCCGGGTGCGCCCGATGCGGTCGGCGACGTAGCCGAACAGCACTCCGCCGATGCCTGAGGCCAGCAGCGTGAGCGTGCCCAGCAGCCCGCCGGTGGCCTTCGACATGCCCAGGTCGCGCATGATGTGCGTGAGCACCAGGGCGTAGAGCATGACGTCGAAGGCGTCGAGCATCCAGCCCAGCGCGGCCGCCACCAGCGTGCGCCGCTGCGCGCGGGTGATGTCGGCGAACCGGAAGGGAACCGTGGCCGTGGCCATGCGCGCTGGATTCTAGTGGAAAGGGGAGGAATTAACCACAGAGGACACGGAGGACACAGAGGAGAGCAAGGCAAACGGAAGAGGGCAGAAGGCAAAAAGAGATATAGGCGTCATCCTGAGCAGGCTTCAGCCTGCGAAGGATCTCGCGCGGGTCGCTGTAATAGCATGGTCGGCGCTGCGCGCGAGATCCTTCGGCGCTCAAGCGCCTCAGGATGACGCCATCTCTTTCCTGTTTTTCCTTTTGCCTTGTCTTCCTCCGTGCCCTCTGTGTCCTCTGTGGTTTACTTTCCTCTTAAATACGCGTCCGTCCCTGCCAGCCAGTCCTGGCGGGGAGGATAGAAGACGTCGAGGTCCACGGTGTCCTCCAACGCCTCGGCCTTGTGCGGCATGTCGGAGGGAATGCACAGCACCTCGCCGGCGCCGACCACCAGCACTTTGCCGTCGATCCAGAACTTGAGCGCGCCTTCCAGGATGTAGGTGAGCTGCTCGTTGACGTGGCTGTGCTCGGGCACCACGCAGCCCTTCTTCAAGAGCACGCGCGCCAGCATCAGTTCCTGGCCCACCACCAGCTTGCGGCTCAGTTGGGGATTGAGCTGCTCGTCCTTCACCTCGTTCCAGCGCAGGTGCTTCAGCATGGCGCTCTCCTTCAGCGGGATTTGCGGCGGCTGCGGGCGGCAGGCTTGCTCTTCGCCGCCAGCAGTTGGAAGTAGTGGTGGGCCTGCTTGATGTCGCGCGCGATCTGCTCGCGCAGCTCGGCCACCGTAGGAAACTTGATCTCCGGCCGCACCCGCTTGAGGAACGAGATCTCCACCCGGGTCTGCGCCGTCAGCGCGATGGGGTGGAAGTGCAGCAGGTGGGTCTCGATGGCGAACAGGTCGCCGAAGGTGGGGCGGGTGCCCACGTTGGTCACAGAATCGAAGCACTCGCCGTTGACCCGGGTGCGGGTGATGTAAACGCCGTCCAGGGGCACCAGTTCGTCGTAGCGGCTGAGGTTGATGGTGGGGACGGTGTACTGGTGGCCGAAGCCGCGCCCGCGTCCCGGCGCCGAGACGATGCTGAAGACCCGCCC
>DASPRL010000033.1 GCA_035624475.1 Terriglobales bacterium | reverse complement strand
TCAGCCGGCGGCCCGCTCGGCCGGGTTGGCCGGAGGCGTCCCGGCCACCGCTTCTACCTTGACTCGGGCCACGCGGTGGCCGTCCATCTGCAGCACCGTGAAGCGGCGCCCGCGATAGTCGAAGGACTCGCCGCCGCGCGGGATCCTCTGCAGCCGCGAGAGGATGAATCCACCCAAGGTCTCAAAACCCTGGTCGTGGGGCAGGGCGAGCTGGTATTGGACCTCCAGGTCGCGGATGGTCTCGTTCCCGTCCAGCACCACCGCGCCGCCGGCGGCCAGCGGGATCACCGCCTGCTCGGGGGCGTCGAATTCGTCCTCCAGTTCACCCACGATCTGCTCCAGCACGTCTTCCACCGTGACCACACCCACGGTGGAGCCGAACTCGTCCACCACCACCGCCAGGTGGCGCTTGCGCTGCTTGAATTCCTGCAAGAGGTCGGGGAGTTCTTTGGTATCCGGCACCACCAGGACCTGGCGCATGATGTGGCGCACGGTCATACCGGCAGGAATCTCGGCGTGGGCGGCGGCACGCAGCTTCACCAGGCGCTGCTGCATCACCCGCGAGAGGTCCTTGGAGTAGAGGACGCCTACGATGTGTTCCGGCCCGCGCTGCGGGTCGTAGACCGGCACCCGCGAGTGCTGTTCCTCGACCACCCGCGCCATGGCGTCTTCCAGGGGCAGGTCGGCGGGCAGGGAGAAGATCTGCGGGCGCGGCACCATGATCTGGCGCACCGTCAGGTTGCCCAGCTCCAGGGCGCGATGGACCATCTCCTCCGGCAGCGCGGGAATGAGTCCCACTCGGCGGCTGGCGGTCACGATCAGCTTGATCTCCTCAGGGGAGTGCACCCCGGCCTCGCGCAACTGCTTCAGGCCGAAGGGACGCAGGGCCAGGCGCGCGCTGCCGCGCATGAGGTGGAGGAAGGGGCGGGCCATGGAGATGAAGAAGTCCATGGGACCGGCCACGGCCAGGGCCACGCGCTCGGCGCGCTGCAGCGCCAGGGCCTTGGGCACCAGTTCCCCCAGGGTCACCAGCAGGTAGGTGATCAGCAGAAAGGCCACCGCCACCGCGATGCCGTGGGCGTAGAGCCGGGCGTAGGGAACGCCGCGGAAGGCGGGCTCGAGGAGGTAGGCCACCGTGGCCTCGCCGATCCAGCCCAGCCCCAGGCTGGCCACCGTCACCCCCAGTTGCACCGCCGCCAGCACCAGACCCAGGTTCTGCTGCAGCTTTTGCACGGTACGGGCGCCCAGGCGGTGCTCCGCCAGCAGCTCGTCCAGACGGGTGTCGCGGACGCTGACCAGCGCAAACTCCGCCGCCACGAAGAAGGCGTTGACGAAGATGAGGACAAAAACCAGGAACACCCGTAGCAGGACGAGTGTCATACCGTGGGGCATTCTAGCACCCGGCGGCGGGCCATTTTCCCTGCTTTCCTTTTCGCCCGGGCGGGGTCTAACCCCCTGGAAGCCAACCGGGATCGTGGCTTCCAGCCCGGCCGGGAGCGGTCCCCCGGGCCCCCGAAATCTCCGGAACAAACCCCGGGATCGGCTCGTATTCACTTATAGTTAGAGAGCGGCGCCAGCCGCCGGCGGAAGTGAGGAGGCGACCGTGGCCAACGGCAACGGCAAGAAGAAGCGGAAGAAATTTTTTTACATCGGCGGCTCGATTCTGCTGATCATGGTCGTGGTCATCGCGGTTTCCGCCTTCACCCGCGGCGGAGGCAAGCTGGACCCCACCAAGCTGGCCAAGGTGGAGCGCGGCGACCTGGCCAAGAGCGTGGTGGCCACGGGCAAAATCGAGCCCATCACCAAGGTGGAGATCAAGTCCAAGGCCAGCGGTATCGTGCAGAAGCTCTATGTCGACTTTGACGACAAGGTGAAGGAAGGCCAGGTGCTGGCCGAACTGGACAAGGAGCAGATCCAGGCGGCGGTGCGCCAGGCCCAGGCGGCGCTGGCCGCCGCCGAGGCCAACGAGCGCGCCGCCACCGCCGACGTGGAGCGCGCCAAGGTCGATGCCGAGAGCCCCGACGTCCCCATGCTGCAGCGCGCCTATGAGCGGGCGCAGCAGATGGCCAAGGACGGCGTGGTCTCCCAGGCCAACCTCGATGACGCCCAGAAGGCATATGTCCTGGCCACCAACAAGCGCGACATGGCCAAGGCCCAACTGGTGACCAACAAGGCCAAGCTGGCTCAGGCCCAGGCCCAGGTGCAGCAGGCGCAGGCCGCCCTGGCCAGCGCCGAGGAGGATCTGCACTACGCCACCATCACCGCACCCATCACCGGCACCGTGCTCTCGCGCGACGTGGAAGTCGGCGACGCCGTCAGCTCCATCCTGGTGCTGGGTTCTTCCGCCACTCTGGTCATGACCCTGGGCGACACCAGCCAGGTGTACGTCAAGGGCAAGGTGGACGAGAGCGACATCGGCAAGGTCTACCTGGGGCAGCCCGCCCGCATCAAGGTGGAGTCCTTCAAGGACAAGACCTTCAACGGCAAGGTCACCAAGATCGCCCCCATGGGAGTGGAGAAAGACAACGTGACCACCTTCGAGGTCCGGGTCTCCATCGACAACCCGGGCGGTGAACTCAAAGCCAACATGACCGCCAACGCCGAGGTCATCCTGGATGAGCACAAGGGCGTGCTCATGGTCCCGGAAGGCGCGCTGATCTACGACAAGGACAAGAAGGCGTCGGTGCAGGTGCCCGATCCCAGCGCCAAGGGCGGCATGCGCAAGGTGGCGGTCACCATCGGCATCTCCAACGGCGTCAAGACCGAGGTGCTGAGCGGGCTCAAGGAAGGCGACCAGGTCATTCTGCAGTAAGCGTCGGTTTTCCGAGGGCCGCTCACTGGGAGTGGCCCTTCTCTGTCTCTACCTCGGGGCGTCGGCGTTATGAATCTTTACGAGGTGCTGCGCCAGACCTTCTTCACGCTGCGCGCTCATAAGATGCGCAGCTTCCTCACCATGTTCGGGATCATCTGGGGCATCGCCTCGGTCATCCTGCTGGTGGGCCTGGGGAAGGGCTTCAGCAAGGACCAGAAGGAGCACCTTAAGAGCATCGGGGTGGACCTGGTCATCGTCTGGGGCGGGCGCACCAGCGAGCAAGCGGGAGGACTGGCCGCCGGCCGCCCCATCCGCCTGAACGTCAGCGACGTCTACGCCATCAAGCAGGAGTGCTACCTGCTCAAGGCGGTCAGCCCCGAGCTGCGCCGCGCCGTCAACGAGGTCAGCCGCTACAACGCCGCCAACCGCCCGGTGCGCGGGGTGTGGCCCGAGTACCAGGAGTTCCGCTCCCTCAGCGTGGATGAGGGCCGGCTCATGAGCCCGGATGACGAGGCCTCAGCCCGGCGGGTGGTGGTTCTGGGCACGGAAGCCCGCCAGCAGCTGTTTCCCGGCAAGCCCGCCATCGGCGAGACCCTCATCATGAACGGCTACCCCTACACCGTCATCGGGGTGCTGGAGAAGAAGAAGCAGAACGGCAGCTACGGCAGCGGGCCCGACAACACCCAGCTCTTCCTTCCCTACTCCGCCATGGCGCGCGACTTCCCTCCCCCGGAGCGTCCCTGGACCAGCCACGGCTGGATCAACAACCTGGTCTTCGAAGTGGACGACCCCGCCCACCACGAAGAAGCGGTCATGCAGGTGCGGCGGGTGCTGGGGCGCATCCACCACTTCGACCCCAACGACAAGGACGCGCTCTTCATCTGGGACACCCTGGAGGGCTCCGAGCTGGTGCAGCGCATCTTCGACGTCATGACCATCTTCTTCGGCTGCGTGGCGGTGATGACCCTGTGCCTGGGCGGGATCGGGGTGATGAACATCATGCTGGTCTCGGTGACCGAGCGCACCCGCGAGATCGGGGTGCGCAAGGCCATCGGCGCCACGAACGGCGACATCTTGCGGCAGTTCTTCGCCGAGTCCGCCACCCTGACCGTGTTGAGCGGCGCCCTGGGGCTGCTGGTGGGTGTGGGGCTGTGCGTGGCCATGGGGCAACTGCCTCTGCCGGACTTCGTTCCCCACCCGGTGATTTCGACCGTCGCCGTCGTGGCGTCTCTGCTGACCCTTTCCCTGATCACGCTCACCGCCGGGATGTACCCGGCGCGGCGGGCGGCGGAGCTCACTCCGGTGGAGTCGCTGCGGTATGAATAGTCGGCCCGGACAAAGTGCTTGCAAGGAGATGCTTATGAAGAAGAATCCCATCTGGAAGCGCGGGTTGCTGGTGCTGGGGGTGGTGCTGCTGGTGGCGGTCGTGGCCGCCCCCTCGTATGGCAGCGCGGAAGGCTCGTTCGACCGCACTCTGAAGGTCACGGGGCCGGTCCAATTGGAGGTCAGCACGGGCTCAGGCAGCATCCGGGTGCGACCGGGCAGCGCCGGCAGCGTGCACGTGGTGGGCACCATCCGCGCCCAGGAGGGGTGGGGTGGCGGCGCCGAGGACAAAGTGCGCCGGCTGGAGGCCAATCCCCCCATCGAGCAGATCGGTAACATCATCCGCATCGGGCGCATCGAGGACGAGGACCTCAAGCGGAACGTCTCCATCAGCTACGAGCTGGAGGTGCCGGCCGACACCCAGGTGCGCTCCGAGAGCGGCTCCGGCAGCCAGGAGATCCGCGGGCTGACCGGGCCGGTGCGCGCCCAGACGGGCTCGGGCAGCATCACCGTCTCCGACATCAAGCTGGAGGTGCAGGCCCACACCGGCTCGGGAAGCATCGCGCTGACCGCCATCGGGGCGGGCGTCCAGCTACACACGGGAAGCGGCAGCATCCATGCCCAGGACATCCACGGGCGCGTGAACGCCCAGACGGGCAGCGGCGATATCACCCTGGAGCAGAGCGCCCCGGGTGACGTGGAGGCGGAGACCGGCTCCGGCCACATGGAGCTGCACAACGTGCGCGGCGCGCTGCACGCGGAGACCGGCAGCGGCGGCATGAACGTGGACGGCCGGCCCACCGGCGACTGGAGGCTGGAGGCCGGCTCCGGCGGCATCAGCGTGCGCCTGCCCGCCGACGCCGCCTTCGACTTCCGCGCCCACACCGGCTCCGGCGGCATCACCATCGATCACCCTCTGACCATCCAGGGGACGGTCAGCAAGAGCGACCTGCAGGGCAAGGTGCGGGGCGGCGGCTACCTGCTGGAGGTGCGCACCGGCTCGGGCCATATCGAGGTGCGGTAGAAAACAGGGGCGAGAACCATGATGCTCCGGGAATTGATCGTGCAAGGCTGGCTGGCGCTGATGCGCAATCGTCTGCGCTCGCTGCTGACCATGCTGGGCATCGTGTGGGGCCTGGCCTCGGTGGTGCTGCTGCTGGCCTACGGCGAAGGCGTCAGCCGCAGCGTGCTCAACGCCTTTCTGGGCATCGGCAACAACGTCATCATGGTCTGGCAGGGACAGACCAGCATGCAGGCGGGCGGGCAGCGCGCCGGCCGCCCCATCCGCTTCGAGTTCGACGACCTGCAGGCCATCCGCGACGAGGTCCCCATCGTCAAGGCGGTCAGCGGCGAGTGGGACGACGACCTGGGCTACAAGTACGGCACTCGCGTGCTCTCCGTCTCCAGCAAGTTCATCGAGCAGCCCTATGCCGGCATGCGCCGCCTGGAGATCGCCGAGGGCCGCTTCTTCAACGACGATGACTTCCTGCAGCACCGCCGCGTGGTCATCTTCGGTCCCGACGCCGCCAAGAAGGTCTTCGGCAACCGTTCTCCGGTGGGGCTGAACGTCAACGTGAACGGGCAGGAGTTCCAGGTCATCGGGCTGCTGCGCAAGAAGGTGCAGGACTCCTCCAACAACGGCCCCGACAACACCAACGCCTTCCTGCCCTTCTACACCCTGCGCGACCTGATGAACCGGCGGGACCCGGAGATGATCGTCTTCCAGCCCATCCGCCCGGAGCTCAACAAGCAGGCGCTGCTGGCGGTACGCACCGTGCTGGCCCGCCGCCATGACTTCGATCCCCGCGACGACAAGGCCACCCCGGAGTGGGACACCATCGACGACGGCAAGGACATCGCCCAGTTCAACCTCGCCCTCGACGCCATCCTGGGCTTGATCGGGGCGCTCACCCTGGGGGTGGGCGGCGTGGGCGTGATGAACATCATGCTGGTCTCGGTGACCGAGCGCACCCGCGAGATCGGGTTGCGCAAGGCCCTGGGCGCCCGCCCCCGCCACATCCTGGTGCAGTTCCTGATCGAGGCCCTGGTGCTGACCTTCGCCGGGGGCCTGGTGGGCATCCTGGTGGCCCTGGCCCTGGCCCAGGCCATCCCGCCCATGCCCCTCTACGCCGACCTCTTCAAGACCCAGAACCACGAAGGCGATATCTTCCTGCGCACCTCAGGCATGGTGATGGGGATCTCCTTCCTGATCCTGACCGTGGTGGGGGTCTTCTCCGGCTTCTGGCCGGCACTGAAGGCGGCCCGGCTGAATCCCATCGAAGCCCTGCGCTACGAATAGGCGCCCGGCGGTTTGACCCTCTTTTTCCGGCATGTTATAAATCTCCTTCCTTCCCTGCGCGACAAAGCGCGGGGAACTGACCGGGCGCGGCCAAACCTCAATCCTCAACTTGTCGTGGAAGCGCGTTTCCGGGGGTGCAATCGCTTGGCAGGCTCTTGCCTGCGGTAGGCCCCAGGGTTCGTAGGTTCTCGCTCGGCTTCGGGGACCCTACCGGCTGGTGCATGGAATCATTCCTAAGTCTTAATCGGTTGGAGGAACTCTTATGCCTACCTGGCTTCTGGCAGGCTTCCTGCTCGACGCGCCGGCGGCGGACAACAGCTCGTTCTGGCTGTGGCTGGCCCTGGGCATCAGCGGTCTGGCCCTGCTGACCGCCTTCGGCTTCGCCCGCTTCGTGCTCGCGGCTGACACCGGCACCGAGCCCATGCAGCGCATCTCCAACGCCATCAAGGAGGGCGCCGAGGCTTTCCTGCGCCGGCAGTACAAGACCATCGGCCTGCTCAGCCTGGTGCTGGCGGCGCTGATCTTCGTGGGCTATCGCGCCTCGGCGCACAACGCGCCCCTGGCCTCCAAGACGGTGATCGCCTTCCTGATCGGAGCGGCCTGCTCCGGCATCGCCGGCTTCACCGGCATGTACGTTTCCATCCGCGCCAACATCCGCACCGCCAGCGCGGCCCGCAGCAACATCAACCGCGCTCTGCAGATCGCCCTGCGCGGCGGCGCCGTCACCGGCCTGGTGGTGGTGGCCATGTCGCTGCTGGGAGTAGGCCTGCTGTTCTTCCTCTTCGGCGGGCTCGAGAATCCGCACGACGTGCCCTACCAGGTGGTGGGCTTCGGCTTCGGGGCGTCGTTTGTAGCGCTGTTCGCCCAGTTGGGCGGCGGCATCTACACCAAGGCGGCCGACGTGGGCGCCGACCTGGTGGGCAAGGTCGAGGCGGGCATCCCCGAGGACGACCCCCGCAACCCCGCCGTCATCGCCGACCTGGTGGGCGACAACGTGGGCGACTGCGCCGGCCGCGGCGCCGACCTGTTCGAGTCCACCGCCGCCGAGAACGTGGGCGCCATGATCCTGGGCGCCGCCCTTCTGCCCCACTTCGGCATCAAGGGCGTGCTCTTTCCCCTGGTGGCCCGTGCCTTCGGATTGATCGCCAGCACCCTGGGCGTGCTGATCGTGCGCACCGACGACAAGGAAGACCCCATGCAGGCGCTCAACCGGGGCTACTACGTGACCACCCTGGGCGCCATCGCCGCCTTCGCCATCGCCGTCCACTACTTGCTCAAGGACAACTGGTGGTTCTTCGGCTCCGGCCTGGTGGGCATCGCCACCTCGTTCCTCTTCGTCTACATCACGCAGTACTACACCGAATACCGCTTCCGGCCGGTGCAGGACATCGCGCGCGCCTCGCGCACCGGCCCGGCCACCAACATCATCGCCGGGCTGGCGGTGGGGCTGGAGACGCCGGCCCTGCCCGTCCTCGTGATCAGCGCGGCGCTCATGCTCTCCTACTGGTTCGGCATCCGGGCGCTGGCGGGGGTGAACGAGATCGGCGAGTACGCCAAGGGCATCTACGGCACCGCCATCGCCACCATGGGCATGCTCTCCACCGCGGCCTACATCCTGGCCATGGACACCTTCGGGCCCATCACCGACAACGCCGGCGGCATCATCGAGATGTCGCACCAGCCCGACGAGATCCGCGTGAAGACCGACCGCCTGGACGCCGTGGGCAACACCACCAAGGCGCTCACCAAGGGCTACGCCATCGGCTCGGCCGCCCTCGCCGCCTTCCTGCTCTTCTCCGCCTACCTGGACGAGGTGGCGGCCATCGTGCGCGGGCGGCTGGCGGCCGCGGGCGTGGCGGTGACCGGCGTTCAGTTCTCCTTCGACAACATCAACCTGGCCAACGTGCCGGTGTTCGTGGGCGCGCTGCTGGGCGCCATGCTGGTCTTCCTTTTCTCCTCGCTGGCCATCAAGGCGGTGGGCAAGGCGGCGCAATACATCATCGAGGAAGTGCGGCGGCAGTTCCGCGAGAACCCGGGCATCATGGAAGGCACCGCCAAGCCCGACTACGGCCGTTGCGTGGACATCGTGACCGGGGCGGCGCTGCGCCAGATGGTGGTGCCGGGGGTGCTGGCGGTGGGTCTGCCCATCGCCGTGGGCATGACCTTCCGCTACTTTACCGGCTTCCACGTGGGCGGAGAGGGCGCCATGCTCGGCGGCCAGCCCATCAACCTGATCGGGGCGGAGTCGGTGGCGGCCCTGCTGATGGTGGGCACCATCGGCGGAATCCTTCTGGCCACCATGATGAACAACGGCGGCGGCGCCTGGGACAACGCCAAGAAGTTCATCGAGACCGGGCAGTACGGCGGCAAGCGTTCCGACGCCCACAAGGCGGCGGTGGTGGGCGACACCGTCGGCGATCCCTTCAAGGACACCGCCGGGCCCTCGCTGCACGTGCTCATCAAGCTGCTCTCCACCATCACCCTGGTGATGGCGCCGCTGTTCCTGTAGAGAGACAGCCGCAGAAAAGCGAACGCCATCCCGCGCGGGATGGCGTTCCTGCTTCTTAAGGCGGCTCTCAGGCGTGCATGGGGCGGCCGTGCGGCAGCTCCGCCAGACGGTGGAAGACCGCGCTCACCACGCGATCGCAGCGCGGGGCTTCGAAGGCAAACGCCTGCGTCGCCGTGGCGCCCGTGCGCTCATAAAGCGCCCTCCGGAGCAACGCATGCGCCCGGTGCAATCGCACCTTGACGGTGGCCTCGGTCAGCTCCAGCGCCTCGGCCGTTTCTTGCGTGCTCATCTGCTCCACTTCGCGGAGCATGAAGACGGAACGGTAGCCCTCGGACAGAGCGGCCACCGCTTCTTCCAGCAGCAGCCGCAACTCGGCGTTGCCGGCCTGCTGTTCCGGATCGCGATCGTGAGACGTAATCAATTCCATACCATCCCCCTCGGGCGTGGCGACGGGATGAAGGTCCTGGAAGCGGTTGCGGCGCCGGAGCCGGGCCAGGGCCTCGTGCACCGCGATGCGGGTCAGCCAGGTGGAGAACTTGGCGCGCCCGGCGAACTGCCGGAGGTGCTGGTAGGCGCGCACGTAGGCGTCCTGCATGACGTCTTCGGACTCGGCGTCGTCGCGCAGGATGCTGCGCGCCACCCGGTAGAGGCGCTGGTTGTAGCGCCGCATCAGGATCTCGAACAGCGCCGTGTCGCCGGAAAGCACCCGTTCCACCACTTCTTCGTCGCTCAGGCTGGTGGAGCCTACCTGCTCGGCTAAGGCCTGACTCGCCAATCCACACCTCCCCTGCCTTTCCCGTACTTAGAGTGCCCGAGGGGGAAAAAGGTTACACCGAGGCAGGCAAAAAAGAAGCGGGCGGAGTGGCCTTCCGCCCGCTCGACCTCGGCCGGATCCTAGCCCTTCATTTTCTCCTTGACCTGCTTGGCCAGCTTCTCGATCTCCTCCGCCTTGCGGATCACGTCGATGGACATGACGTTCTCATTGGACTTGTCCACCGACTGCTTCAGCTCGGTGGCCAGCTGGAACAGCCGGTCGGTGTCCTTCTTGAGCGACTCCTGGCGCTCCTTGTTCCGCTGCTTGGCCATCTCCCGCTGCATGTCGGGAGGGATGTTGATGTCGGGTGCAGCACCGGGAGGGGCCTGAGGATCCCGGGGATGGTGCTCAGGGACTTGCTGGGCGCCCAGGACCAGGACGAGAGCGAACACGGCAATAACCACACGGAGCTTGGTGATCACGGCAGACCTCGAACCAGGAAATCTTTTCCGAGATTATACCCACAAGCGGCCCCGGCGTGCGCTTGCTATAATCGCGCCGCGCAAGGAGAAAGCACCGTCATGGAAACCGGATTGAAGGAGCGGGTGGCCATCGTGGCCGCCTCCAGCCAGGGCCTGGGCTTGGCCGCTGCCGAAGCCCTGGCCGCCGAGGGCGCCCGCCTCGCCATGTGTGCCCGCAACGAGAAGACCCTGGGCGCGGCCGCCGAGGAGATCCGCCGCCGGCATAAGGTCCCGGTGCTGGCCGAGCGCGTGGACGTCACCGACGGCGAGGCCGTGCACCGCTTCGTGGAGCGCGTGGCCAAAGAGTTCGGGCGCATCGACGTCTGCGTGACCAACGCCGGCGGCCCCCCCGCCAAGAACTTCCTCTCCCTCTCCGCCGAGGAGTGGCGCAAGGCGGTGGAGCTGAACTTCATGAGCGCGGTGCACTTCTGCCGCGAGGTCATTCCCTGGATGCAGAAGAACCGCTGGGGCAGGATCGTCACCATCACCTCGGTCTCGGTGAAGCAGCCCATCGGCGATCTCATCCTCTCCAATGCCGTGCGCGCCGCCGTGGTGGGTCTGGTGAAAAGCCTGGCCAACGAGTTCGGCAAGGACGGCATCCTGGTGAACAACGTCGCCCCCGGCTACACCGCCACCGAGCGGCT
>DASPRL010000032.1 GCA_035624475.1 Terriglobales bacterium | reverse complement strand
CTCGAGCCCGTGATGCGCGCATGCTCGGGGACGTGGATCGCGCACGGCAGCGGTTCCGCCGACCGCGAGACGGTCGACCGCAACGATCGCATCGCCGTGCCGCCCGAGCATCCGATCTACCAGCTCCGCCGCATCTGGCTCACCAAGGAAGAGGAGGAGGGTTACTACTACGGCTTCTCCAACGAAGGGCTGTGGCCCCTCTGCCACATCGCCCACACCCGGCCACTCTTCCGCGCCGCCGATTGGGAGCACTACCAGAACGTCAACCGCAAGTTCGCCGACGCGCTGCTGGAGGAGATGCGTGACACGGAGAATCCCGTGCTCCTGGCCCAGGACTACCACTTCGCCCTGCTGCCCCGCCTGGTCAAGGAACAGCGCCCCGAGGTACGGGTGGCCATCTTCTGGCACATCCCCTGGCCCAATCCCGAGGTCTTCGGCATCTGTCCCATGCAGCGCGAACTGCTCGACGGCCTGCTGGGCGCAGATCTCATCGGCTTCCACATCCAGTCCCACTGCAACAATTTCATGCAGACGGTGGACCGGGCGCTGGAATCGCGTGCCGATTGGGAGCACTTCTCGGTCCAACGCCGCGATCATCTCACCCTGGTCCGCCCCTATCCCATCAGCGTGGAGTTTCACGAACCCAAGGAGAGCAAAGACCTCACCTCGCGGCCCGTCGACGTGGCCTCCGTCGAGCGCAACGCCTTGCTCAAGGACCTGGGTGTGGACGCGCTCTTCCTGGGCGTGGGCGTGGACCGGGTGGACTACACCAAGGGCATCCTGGAACGCCTGCTGGCGGTGGAGCGCTTCCTGGAGAGGTTCCCCCGCTACCAGGGGAAGTTCACCTTCGTGCAGGTGGGAGCGCCGAGCCGCACCCACATCAAGCGCTATCACGATCTCTATGCGGAAGTAGAGAGCGAGGCCGAGCGTATCAACTGGCGTTTCCAGGGGGAGCGCTGGAAGCCCATCGTCTTCCTCAAGCGCCAGCACAGTCACGAAGAGCTGCGGCATTTCTACCGCGCCGCCGACGCGTGCCTGGTCACCTCCCTGCACGACGGCATGAACCTGGTGGCCAAGGAATTCCTGGCCGCGCGCGACGACGAGCAAGGCATGCTCATCCTGAGCTGCTTCACCGGGGCCGCGCACGAACTGCACGACGCCCTCCTGGTGAACCCCTACGACATCAACCAGATGTCGCAGGCCATCCACTTGGCGCTGGAGATGGATCCTGCCGACCGCCGCGCGCGCATGCGCCACCTGCGCCAGGTGGTCAAGGAGAACAATGTGTACCGCTGGGCCGGCAACCTGATGGCCGACCTGTGCAACCTGCGCCTGGAGGCTCCGGAAGACCTGGGGGTTTCGGCCGGCGCCCGCCGGACGGTGGCGTGAGGACGCGCATGGCCGCCGCCGGCGAGATCGTGGACCGCGAACAGTTTCTGGAGCGGCTGGCGCGCGCCCGCCAGGCCGCCCTGCTGCTCGACTATGACGGCACCCTGGCGCCGTTCCGCGAGCAGCGTGCACGCGCCCTCCCCTACCCGGGCGTGCCCGGTCTGCTCAAGGAGATCATGCACGCCGGCACGCGCGTGGTCATGATCACCGGCCGCCCCGCCGGCGAGGTGGTGCGCCTGCTGGGCATCCTTCCCTATCCCGAGATCTGGGGCGCGCACGGCCTGCAGCGCCTCAAGCCCGACGGCTCCTGCGAACTGGTGACCGTGGATCCCGACGCCCGCCAGACTTTGGCCGAGGCCTCCGCCTGGCTGGAGCATTTTGGGGCCCGGCGTCTGGCCGAGTTCAAGCCCGGCAGCATCGCCCTGCACTGGCGCGGCCTGCCCGAGAGCGCGGCCGCCGAACTCCGCAGCAAGGCCCTGTTGCGCTGGATGCCGCTCTCCTTCCGCCCGCGCATGGCGCTGCTGGAGTTCGATGGCGGCATCGAACTGCGCGTGGGCGAGAGGAGCAAGGCCGACGCCGTCCGCACCGTCCTGGCGGAGCTGGACGACGACGCCGCCATCGCCTACCTGGGCGACGACCAGAGCGACGAGGAAGCCTTCGCGGCGCTGCAGCCGCGCGGCCTCGCCGTCCTGGCCCGCCCGGAATGGCGCCCCACCGCC
>DASPRL010000031.1 GCA_035624475.1 Terriglobales bacterium | reverse complement strand
TGAAATACGTAGCCCTGGCAGTCGCGAAGCAGCGATACGAGCACGACGCCGCACAATTGCAGTCGATCCTCGGCCCCGGCTGGACGGTGTCTCAGGAAAAGAAGGATGGCACCGACGAAGATTTGTTTACTGCCTGGCATGAGGCGAAGAACCCTGCAACAGGGGCGGCCTTCAGGCTGGATCTGATAGTCATGGGCAAGGATGCCGCCAGCGTCGAAATACACTTCACTAGCCCGAAAAAATAGCGCTGCGCCCAGACCCCCGGTTTTAGCGGGTCGCCTTCAAGCGGATCCAAGGGACAAGATGCTCTAGCGCTGGAAGCTCCGATAAATACCACCCTGCCAGGTCCGCCCCCTTGTCAGCCGGAGAGAGCGGCGCTGTAGTCCCCCGGGTTCCTCGACAGGACCGGCAAGGTGGTGATCCCGGCCAAGTATGACCAGACCATGGAGTTCGATCATGGTCTGGCCTACGTGCGGATCGGCGATCACGACGGCTACATCGGCGTCGACGGCACCGAGTACTTCGAGCCGTAGAGGGTCAAGTTGATGTGGACGAGTCGCCGGCACCCTGGTGATGCGCCGCTCCTGAGCCCGGGGCGCTCCCCGGAAGGCACGGCTTGGTAGGCCCGGCTTCAGCCCTGGGTCGGGCTTCAACCGGCGGGCTGCAACTGGTGCTGCGCGACTTCGCGCGCGCCCCGGCGTCGCAACGCCGTGGTGCCGGCCACGGCTCCCGCCGGGACCTGAGCCGGCGCCTCCCTCACTGCTTCGGCGGCAACTGACCGATGACCTTCCCGTGCTCGTCGAGCAATTGGATCGTCGGTTGTCCGTTCACATCCACCTTCATCACGATGCGATCGCGTTCCTGCGTGTCCTTCATGCGCAGCAAGACCGATCCGTCATAGCGCCCGAGGATGATGCGGTTCTGATCGCCCGGATGCGTCTTGTAGAACTCCAGCCACGCCGCTCTTTGCTGTTCCGGTGGCAGGGCGCGGATGCGGGCTGCGGCTTCGAAGGCTTCGGTGATCGGGTAATCGCCCCGGTCGGAGATGACCAGGGCCGAGTAGCGATGGCCATTGCTTTCCCCGGCATCGATCGTGAACACCTGGTCCTGCATGTACTGATCGAAGCTGAGATGACCATTGCTGGCCACTGCGCCATCCTTGTTCTTGCCACCCCCGAAGATCAACCCGCCCATCTCCGTGCCTTCATCGTCAAGAAACAGCAGTCCTGTGGCCTTGCGGTCGGCGCGCGCAATCTCTTTCCCTTTGACGAAAGAGCCAGGGAAGCTCGCGCGGTCCGAGATCACCATGCGCAAGGTGCCGTCCGGTTCCACTACGTTGATGCGATGAACGCTGATCTCGTCGAATTGCTTGACCCTGGAGTCGGCCGACAGGCCGGTCAGCAGTGTGGCGCCAAAGACGATTGTGAGGACCCCGGAGTAGACCATCAGAAACTTGCCGGACCATTCGCGCATGCAGACCCCTCCAGGAGGCGATTGTGGTGACTCGGCTCCCCTAGACGATTTGCGCGAGGAAAGGTTTACCAAGGTGTCTCTGGCAGGCCCCGACGCTCAGGATGACGACACGTGAGACGGGGGCCGTCATCGTCTCGTAGAGGCCTTTACACTCGTCCGCCCCGGCGCTATAGTGCCCCGCCATGTCGCCCGAAGGCACCATCTTCTGCGTGAAGTGCGGGACGCAACTGCCGGCCTCGGCGCAGTTCTGCGCCCGCTGCGGCGCCGCCCCTTTCGCAGGGCATGGCGGCCGCCATGCCTCCTGCGGCCGCGCCCGTGGTGGTGGCGGCGCCGGTGGTTTCCGCGGCTCCCGCCGCCTCCGCCGCCCAGATGGCCCCCGTCGCCGCGGCCGCGCCCGCGGCGGCGGCCGCGCCTCGCTATGCCGGCTTCTGGCTGCGCGTCGGGGCGATCATGATCGACGCCATCCTGCTCGAGTTCGTGATCATCCCCCTCTCCTTCATGGTGGGGCTGATGGTGGGGCTGGCCGGGGCCGGCGGCGGCGCCGACCAGGCGGCCCTGCAGATCGTGGCCGCGCTGCTGGGCGGCCTGGTCGGCCTGCTCTCCTACTGGCTCTACTTCGCGTTCTTCGAGAGCTCCTCCAAGCAGGCCACGTTGGGCAAGCGGGTGGTGGGCATCTACGTCACCGACCTGGGCGGGCGGCGCATCTCCTTCGCCCGCGCCACCGGCCGCCACTTCTCCAAGCTCATCTCCTCGGCCACCCTGCTGATCGGCTACATGATGGCGGGCTGGACGGAGAAGAAGCAGGCGCTGCACGACATGATCGCCGGCACCCTGGTGCTGCGCCGCTCCTGAGCCGACCCATCCTGTAAGATGGGAGGCAATGCCCGTCCCGGTTCAGCGCCTGCGGCGCGCCTTCGCCCTTTCCGCCGCCGCCATCGTCGTGGTCGTGGCCGGCTTCTATGTCTACGCCCGGCTGCGCGCCCGGCCCATCATCCCGGGGCCGGTGCGGTCGGCCGGTTCCGAGGTCCAGCAGAGCACGACCGGCTTCACCTATTCCCATTCCGAGGGCGGGCGCACGCTATTCACCATCCGCGCCTCCAAGGAGATCCAGCTCAAGCAGAGCGGCCGCATCCAGCTCCAGGACGTGAGCATCGTGGTCTACGGCCGCCAGGCCAACCGCTACGACCAGATCTACGGCTCCGACTTCGAGTATGACCCGCAGAGCGGGGAGATCTCCGCCCCCGGCGAGGTCAACATCGACCTGGAGAACGATCTGGAGGGGCCGCTGCGCCCCGACCAGGTCCCGCCCAAGGAACTGAAGAACCCCATCCACCTCAGCACCCACGGCATGACCTTCAACCGCAACACCGGCTTCGCCTCGGCCACCGGGACCATCGAATTCCGCGTGCCCCAGGCCAGTGGCTCGGCCGTGGGCGCCTACTACGACTCGCGCGCCAACCTGCTCACCCTGCGCTCGCAGGTGCGGGTGAAGCTGGCCGGGCCTCAGGGCGCCACCGTGCTGGCCGACCACGCCCTCTTCACCAAGGAGCCCCGGCAGGCGGAACTGGACTCGGTGCGCGTCGAGCAGGCAGAGCGCTCCCTGGAGTGCCAGAAGCTGACCTTCTTCCTGCGCGACGACAACACCCTCGACCGCGCCGTGGCCTCCGGCGACGTGCGCGGCGCCGCCCACGGTCCCACCAGCGCCCTGCTGCGCGCTCCCCAGGCCGACTTCCGCATGGGCGCGCGCAACCAGGTGCGCTCGGCGGCGCTCAGCGGAGGGGTGGCGTTGGAGCTTGCGGGCGAGACCGTGGCCAGCGGCACCGCCGGGCGTGCCCTGCTCGACTTCGGGCCGCGCAACCGCCTCCGCAAAGTCTCCGCCGTGGACGGGGTCCGCTTCACCCAGCCGCCGCGGCCCGCCCAGGGCAAGAGCCCGGCGGCCCAGGGCGTGGACCTGACCGCCCAGGCAGTGGATTTCTTTGTCAAGGACGGGAAACGGCTGGACCAGGCCGTCACCGCCGGCCCCGCCCAGATCACCCTGCTGCCCGCGCCGGGGACGGCGCTGGGCGGCTCCACCGTGGTCACCGCCGACCAGTTCCAGGCCTCCTTCGACGCCCGCAACCACCTGCGGAGCCTGCACGGAGCCCCCAACACCCGCATCGTCTCGGCCACCCCCGGCAAGCCCGACCGGGTCAGCACCAGCCAGTCGCTGACCGTGAGCTTCGCTCCCCGCGGCGGCATCGCGGGGGTGCTGCAGGAGGGCCAGGTGCAATACAGCGAGGGGCCGCGCACCGCCACCGCCGGGCAGGCGCGCTACCTCCCCGCCGACGACACCCTGGTGCTCACCGGCGCGCCCCGGGTGAGCGAGAGCGGCCTCACCACCACCGCCCAGACCATCCGCTTCGACCGCCGCAGCGGCCAGGCCACGGCCGAGGGCGACGTGAAATCCACCTATGTGGACCTGAAGGAGCAGCCCGGGGGCGCGCTGCTGGCCTCTTCCGACCCCATCCACGTGACCGCGCGCTCGGCCACCGCGCGCCAGGACACCGGGGTGGCGCGCTACAGCGGCCAGGCCCGCCTCTGGCAGGGCGCCAACATCGTGCAGGCCCCGGTCATCACCTTTGACCGCCCGCACCGCACCCTGACCGCCCAGGCCGCCGGGGGCGAGCTGGTCTCCACCGTCTTCGTGGAGGAGAGCCAGAAGGGGAGGGTCATCCCGGTCAACGTGCTTTGCGGGCGCCTGAGCTACGTGGACGCCGAGCGCCAGGCCCACCTCGAAGGCGGCGTCACCAGCAAGAGCGCCGACGCCACCCTCACCGCCGACCAGGCCACGGTGGTGCTGGCGCCGCGGGCGGAGCGGGCCGAGCCCGGGGCGCCTCCCAGCGCCAGCCGGGTGGAGCGGGTGCTGGCCGAGGGCCATATCCGGGTGCAGGAGGGCGGCCGCCAAGCCCAGGGCGACCACCTGGTCTATACCCCGGAGGACGGTAAATTCGTCCTGACGGGCGGTTCTCCTAGCATTTTTGATGCCGAACACGGCTCTGTGACCGGGGATTCGTTGACTTTCTTCAGTCGCGATGATAGGGTGCTCGTGGAAAGCAAGGGTTCCACACGCACCGTCACCCGGACGCGAGTCAGTAAATAGATGTCGACCCTGGCGACCGACGAGCTCGGCAAATCGTACCGAGGGCGAAGGGTAGTCGACGGCGTCAGTCTGGAGGTCGCCCAGGGGGAAGTGGTGGGCCTGCTCGGGCCCAACGGCGCCGGGAAAACCACCACCTTCTACATGATCGTGGGCCTCACCCCCGCCGACACCGGGCGCATCCACATCAACGGCACCGACCTCACCACCGTGCCCATGTACCTGCGGGCGCGCAACCACGGCATCAGCTACCTGCCCCAGGAGCCCTCCGTCTTCCGCAAGCTGACGGTGGAGGAGAACATCCTGGCGGTGCTGGAGGCCCAGCCCATCTCCTGGCACGAGCGCCGGGAGCGGCTGGAGGAACTCATCGACCAGCTCGGCCTGGGCTACATCCGCAAGAACCGCGGCTACGCCCTGTCAGGAGGCGAGCGCCGGCGGGTGGAGATCGCCCGCGCCCTGTGCATCACCCCCGCCTTCATCCTGCTGGACGAGCCTTTTTCCGGCATCGACCCCATCGCCGTCCTCGACCTGCAGAAGATCATCTTCGACCTGAAGGCCAGCGGCATCGGGGTGCTGGTCACCGACCACAACGTGCGCGAGACCCTGTCGGTCACCGATCGCGCCTACATCATCAACGAAGGCAGGATCTTCCGCTCGGGCACGCCCGAGCAGCTCGGCAACGATCCGGAGGTCAAACGCGTCTACCTGGGAGAGAGTTTCTCCCTGGTCTGATTCCGGCGGCGGGGCCGCGGCCCCGCCCACGTCAGGAAAACCCATGGTCCTGCTCCAGCCCAGATTGAACCTGCGGGTCTCGCAAAAGCAGATCCTCACGCCCGGGCTCGTGCAGATGGTGAGCGTGCTGGCGCTCAACAAGCTGGAGCTCAAGGACATGATCACCGCCGAGATCATGGAGAACCCCATCCTGGAGGAGCTGGACGCGCAGGTGCCGCTGCTCGACGAGGTGGCCGGCCGCCAGGAGAAGCGCGAGCGCGAAGAGGTCCCGGAAGAGCCGGTGCTGGCCAACGAGAAGAAGGACCCCTTCGACGAGATCGACTTCGGCTCCTTCTTCCAGAACTATCTCGACCCCGGCTACCGCAGCCCCCAGTCCGAAGAGATCGACAAGCCCTCCTTCGAGAACTTCCTCTCCCGCCCCGCCACCCTCACCGACCACCTGATGTGGCAGTTGGGCGCCATGAACGTGCGCCCGGAGGTGCGCGAGGCCGCCGAACTCATCATCGGCAACCTCAACGAGGACGGCTACCTCACCGCCAGCGACGACGAGCTGCTGGGCCTGGTCGCGGCCGAGGCCGGCGTGCCCCTGCTCGAGGACGGGGAAGAGGAGGAACGCGAAGCCGCTGCGCCCACCGCGGAAGGTGGCGTGGCGCCCGAGCCCGCCCCGGCCCCGCTTCCCGCGCACGCCGCCCCCGCTGAGCCTCCCGCTCCCGCCGCCACGCCCGCCTTCGACCGCGCCGCGCTGCAGGAGGCCATCGAGCTGGTGCGCCAGATGGACCCGGTCGGAGTCGCCGCCCGCGACCTGCGCGAGTGCCTGCTGGCCCAACTCCGCTACCATCAGCACATGCATCAGACGCGCGCCAACGGTCACAGCAACGGCAACGGCGCCGACACCGCCCAGCTCCTGGCCGACGCCCTCGCCCTGGTCGACACCCAACTCCACGCCGTGCAGTTGAAGCAGTACCGCGAGGCCGCCAAGGCCATGGGGCGCCCGGTGGAGGCGGTTATGCAGGCCATCGAGTTCGTCCGCACCCTCGATCCCAAGCCCGGCCTGCGCTACAACCGCGTCGAGCCCCGCCTCATCGAGCCCGACGTCGCCTTCGTCAAGCAGGGCGACGAGTACCTGGTGGTGATGAACGACGACGACGTTCCCCAACTCCGCCTCAATCCCGCCTACTGCCGCCTGCTCACCCGCGGCGCCGCCGAGAAGGACGTGCGCAACTACGTCAAGGAGCGCTACAAGTCCGCCATCCAGCTCATCAAGAACATCGAGCAGCGCAAGCAGACCATCCTCAAGGTCTGCTACGCCATCCTGGGCCGCCAGCGCGACTTCCTCGACCGCGGCCTCGACCACCTCAAGCCCATGATGATCAAGGAAGTAGCAGAGGAGATCGGCGTCCACCCCTCCACCGTGAGCCGCGCCGTGGCCGGCAAGTACGCCCACACTCCCCAGGGCGTCTTCGAACTGCGCTACTTCTTCAGCGAGAGCGTGCAGGGCCCGGAGGGCGGCGGCACCTCCCTGGTCATTCTCAAGCGCCGCGTCAAGAAGCTCATCGAAGAGGAAGACCCCACCCGGCCGTTGACCGACGAGCAGATCACCCGCATCCTCCAGTCGCAGGGCATCCAGGTCACTCGTCGCACGGTCGCGAAGTACCGGGAGGACATGCGCATCCCGAGCACCCACCAGCGCAGGGTGAAAAGTTAGGTTGTTTGGCCCCGCAGTGTGGCCCGTCCCGCCGCACCTGGACGGAGCGGGTGGTTCTGAGGAGGGAGCAAATGAACGTGGAATACACCGGCCGGCAGTACGAAGTGACTCCCCTCATCCGCAAGCAGATCGAACAAGGCCTGGCCAAGCTGAGAAAGCTCCTGGGCGACAACTTCGACACGCACGTGATCCTGGCCTGCGAGAAGTACCGCTACATCGCCGAGATCGCGCTCACCGTCCGCAACCAGGCCCTGGTGGGCATCGGCGAGGCCACCGACATGGGCCTGGCCATCACCCAGGCCCTGGACCGCATCGAGAAGCAGACGGTGAAGTACAAGGCGCGCTGGCGCACCCGCAAGCGCCAGGCACGCAAGAAATTCGAGGCCCGCAGCCAGGCCGAGGAGCAGGTGCAGTTCGCCATCGGCGCCACCGCCGCCACCGCCGTTCCCCTGGTGGTGCACGCCTACCCGCCCGTGGCCCGCACCACCGAAGCCCACCTGGTGCGCTCCCAGGACTCGGTCTCCCTCCGCCCCATGACCCTGGAGGAAGCCATCAAGGAAGCCGAGTTCCGTGACCGCGACGTCTTCGTCTTCCGCGACACCAACGGCAAGGTCAAGGTCCTGCACCGCACCAAGGACGGGAAGATGGAATTGATCGAAGCTCCGTAGGAGCAGTTGCCGGTTCCCGGTTCCCAGTTCTCAGCCGGGGCGCCGCCAAGCGGCGCCCCAATCTCTTGTTTGTCATCCTGAACGCGGCGAGGGAGCGAGCGACTGAGCTAGTGAAGGACCCCTATTCCCGGCGGGCAACTCGCTTTAGAATCTTCGAATCAGAGGAGACCTATGAAGGCGAAAGCCCTCTTCGTTGCGGTTGTGTTGCTGGCGCTGATCTGGCCGACACCGGGCGCAGCTCAGAAGCCGGCGGCTGAGGATGCGGTAACGCCCGACGAGTACGCGGTCTACAACGCCTATCTGCGCACTGTTCTGCGGTCTAAGCACTTCGCTGAGGATGAGTTACCCAGTAAGCAACTCAAGACGCTGGTCATCGTGGATCACACTGGCGGACCCTATAAGGAGAAGGACGAACCGAACTGGAGCAAGTACGTGAAGGGGGGGCTGCAGGGGATGGATCCCGGCTTGGTGGATGTGTTCCTGACACGGAACAAGGCGGCAGCGCCTGTGGAAAACCACTTTGAGACATCCCTCAACGTCACGTTCGTTTCTCAAGAGGAGATTGATGGCATCTTCAAGCAGGGCGCAAAGAACCCTGACTTCGGCTGGGACGGCTTCTACCGCAAGTTCCCCGATTCCCAGGGCTTCACTAGGTTGTCCCGAGTGGCCTTCAGTTCCGATGGCAAACAGGCCTTGCTACGCGTCGATACCTCCTGCGATTGGTTGTGCGGCGCGGGGTACATGGTGCTGCTGGAAAAGAAAGAAGACGTCTGGATCGTCAAGAAGGGGCTCATGCTCTGGGTTTCGTAGGTCTCGGCGCCCACGTCCCGAGAAAATTTGGCAAGCTGTTCCCCTCTCGCCCTACAATTCCCCTGTCTCCCCGCCGCTCCCAGTGGTTTGCCTGCGACAATCCGCCGCCGCGCTGGCGCTCCTGGCCACGCTGCTCGCCGTCTCCTCGGCGGCGGCACAGAAGCCCGCCTCGGCGCCCGCCCCCAACCCGGCCGCCCCGCCCCTGAGCGCCGCCTCCGAAGCTC